>NZ_JBNGCJ010000412.1:0-5494 GCF_049974785.1 Vibrio genomosp. F10 str. 9ZD137 | reverse complement strand
GTGGTGAGCAAGCCGCTCGTACCGCAGCAGCAGCAGACCGTACGGGTCACGCTTTACTTCACACCTTATACCAGCAAAATATTAAGCACGAGACCACCATTTTTTCAGAATGGTACGCGCTTGATTTAGTGAAAAATGAAGATGGCGCTATTTTAGGCACCACAGCTTTGTGCATGGAAACAGGCGAAGTCTGCTACTTTAAAGCCAAAGCAACCATACTGGCGACAGGTGGTGCGGGGCGTATCTACGCGTCAACGACAAATGCACATATTAACACTGGTGACGGCGTAGGTATGGCTATCCGTGCGGGTGTACCAATGCAAGATATTGAAATGTGGCAGTTCCACCCAACAGGGATAGCTGGCGCAGGTACATTGGTGACTGAAGGTTGTCGTGGAGAAGGTGGCTATCTTTTAAATAATGATGGTGAGCGCTTCATGGAGCGTTATGCACCGAATGCAAAAGATCTAGCTGGTCGAGACGTTGTTGCTCGCTCAATGATGATTGAGATTCGTGAAGGTCGAGGATGCGATGGACCTTGGGGACCACATATCAAGCTTAAACTCGATCACTTAGGTAAAGAGACGTTAGAGTCGCGCTTACCGGGTGTTTGTGAGTTATCTCGTACGTTTGCACACGTTGATCCGGTTAAAGAGCCTATTCCAGTGATCCCGACTTGTCATTACATGATGGGTGGTATTCCGACTCAAGTATCAGGTCAGGCAATCAAGCAAGACGCTAACGGTGCTGATGTTGAAGTCCAAGGCTTATTTGCATGTGGTGAAATTGCTTCAGTATCTGTCCATGGCGCAAACCGTTTAGGTGGTAACTCACTACTTGATTTGGTTGTATTCGGTCGTGCGACGGGGCTTCATCTGGGTGAAACTCTTAGAAAGCAGGAAGAAGCTAAACCAGCAACAGATGAAGACATTGCTCGTTCACTTGAGCGATACAATCGTTGGGAAAACAGTACTGATGGTGAAGACCCTGCTGTTATCCGCAAAGATTTGCAGCAATGCATGCAAAATAACTTCTCGGTATTCCGTGAAGGCGATGCGATGGCAAACGGCTTGGAAGAGCTGAAAGCGATCAGAGAACGTCTGAACAATGCTTATTTATCTGATAAGTCTACAGAGTTTAATACCCAACGTATTGAGTGTCTTGAGCTTGAAAACTTAATGGAAACCGCTTTTGCTACTGCGGTTGCGGCGAATTTCCGAACTGAAAGTCGTGGTGCTCATGCACGATATGACTTCCCTGATCGTGATGATGCAGAGTGGTTGTGCCATTCCCTTTACAACCCAGAGACAGAAAGTATGTCAAAACGTGGTGTAAATATGGAACCTGTACATCGTGAAGCATTTCCACCGAAAGCTAGAACGTACTAAGGAGAGGCCCCGATTATGAAATTGAATTTCTCTTTGTATCGTTACAACCCGGATACAGACCAAAAGCCTTACATGAAGGACTACGTGTTGGAAGTCGAAGATGGCTCAGACATGATGGTCCTTGATGCGCTTATCTTACTTAAAGAGCAAGACCCAAGCATATCGTTCAGACGTTCATGTCGAGAAGGTGTATGTGGCTCCGATGGCGTAAATATGAATGGCAAAAACGGGTTAGCATGTATTACTCCTTTGTCAGATTTATCTGCGAAAGGAACCATAGTCATACGCCCATTGCCAGGATTGCCGGTTGTTCGCGACTTGGTTGTGGATATGACACAGTTTTACGACAACTACTCTAAAGTTAAGCCATTCCTAGTGACTGATGGTAATTTACCGCCGTCACGTGAGAATTTGCAAAGCCCGGATGAGCGTGCACATTTAGATGGTTTATACGAGTGTATTATGTGTGCTTGTTGTACTACATCTTGCCCTTCATTTTGGTGGAACCCAGACAAGTTTATTGGTCCAGCAGGGTTACTGGCCGCGTATCGTTGGTTAATTGATAGCCGAGATACTGCAACGGATGAACGTTTATCGAATCTTGACGATGCGTTTAGCGTTTTTCGTTGCCATGGCATCATGAATTGTGTAAGTGTTTGTCCTAAAGGATTAAATCCTACGAAGGCTATTGGTCATATTAAGACTATGTTAGTCAATCGTTCGGTTTAAATTAATAAGATTGTCGCCCTAGGATTAGGGCGACAGACAGTCGATCTATAGGTCGACGTAAACGTGAAAACTACTGGTTAAGGGAAAATATGCACAACGGCGTGATGAAGGCATGGCTCGAGTCTTCACACTTGGCTGGCGCCAATGCGACTTATGTAGAAGAACTCTACGAAACGTATCTAAGTGATCCCGATCTGGTAAGTGAGGAGTGGAAACGTGTGTTTGAAGATTTGCCTGTGCAATCTTCAGAAGTGGTTGAACAACCGCATTCACGTGTCCGTGATTACTTCCGTCGGCTTGCTCAAGAGACTAAGCATTACAATGTCCAAGTTAGTGATCCTGATGTCGATGTTAAACAAGTAAAAGTACTGCAGCTTATTAATGCGTTCCGTTTTCGAGGGCATCAAGCTGCGAACCTAGACCCCCTAGGTTTATGGGTTAGGCCTGCAGTCCCAGATCTCGACCCTTCTTTCCACCATCTTACCGAAGAAGACTTTGATGAAACATTCAATGTCGGTTCTTTTGCTATCGGGCAAGAGACGATGGTCCTCAAAGATCTCTATAAAGCACTGAAGCAGACCTATTGTGGTTCAATTGGTGCTGAATACATGCACATGACAAATACAGAACAAAAACGTTGGATTCAACAACGTTTGGAATCTGTGTCGGGTCAGCCTTCTTTTAACCTTGAAGAGAAACGTGATTTTCTTGAAGAGCTAACCGCTGCTGAAGGGTTAGAGCGTTACTTGGGGGCTAAATTCCCAGGAGCGAAACGCTTTTCTCTTGAAGGTGGTGACGCTTTAATCCCGATGACGAAAGAATTGATTCGTCATGCTGGTGGTCAAGGCATGAGAGAAGTTGTTATCGGAATGGCTCACCGTGGCCGCCTGAACATGTTAGTTAATGTTCTGGGTAAAAAACCTCAAGATTTATTTGATGAGTTTGCCGGTAAACATGATGATACATGGGGCACGGGGGATGTTAAGTATCACCAAGGGTTTTCAGCGGACTTCGCTACACCTGGTGGCAATGTCCACTTAGCATTGGCCTTTAACCCATCTCACCTTGAAATCGTTAATCCAGTGGTTATCGGTTCGGTTCGAGCTCGTCAAGATCGCCTAAATGACAAAGATGGAAGCGTCGTTCTTCCTATTACTGTCCATGGTGATTCTGCAATTGCAGGGCAGGGTGTTGTGCAAGAGACGTTTAACATGTCTCAAACCCGTGGCTTCCGCGTTGGTGGTACGGTGAGAATTGTCGTGAATAACCAAGTGGGTTTCACTACTTCGAACCCTCGCGACACACGTTCTACCATGTACTGTACTGATATTGCGAAAATGGTACAGGCTCCAATTTTCCATGTTAATTCTGATGATCCTGAAGCGGTCGCTTTCGTTGCTCGCTTAGCTCTTGATTATAGAAATGAATTTAAACGCGACGTTGTGATTGAGTTGGTGTGTTATCGACGCCATGGTCACAATGAAGCGGATGAACCAAACGCCACCCAACCCTTGATGTATCAAAAGATCAAAAAGCACCCAACTCCACGTAAGCTCTATGCTGATGTGTTGATTGACCGAGGCGAGTTCGATATCGAAACCGCGACTGAGTTAGTGAATGGGTACCGCGATGCACTTGATCACGGCGAAGTTGTCGTGAAAGAGTGGCGTCCAATGGCGCTTCATTCTGTCGACTGGTCCCCATATCTTGGTCATGACTGGGATATCGATTGGGATAGTAAAATTGATGTCGAGCGTTTGAGAGACCTAGGTAACCGAATTTGTCAGTACCCGGAAAGTCATAAGCTACAAAGTCGAGTGAATAAGCTTTACAACGACCGCTTAGCGATGGTGAGTGGTGAAAAACGCGTTGACTGGGGCATGGCTGAAACAATGGCTTATGCAACCCTGGTTGATGATGGTAAGCGTATCCGTATTTCAGGGCAGGACTCTGGCCGCGGAACTTTCTTCCACCGTCATGCTGTACTGCACAACCAAACCGATGCGAGTACCTACATCCCATTAGATAACGTTCACGATAAACAAGGTCCATTCCAAGTATTTGACTCTGTTTTATCTGAAGAAGCGGTACTGGCCTTTGAGTATGGTTACGCAACGGCTGAACCTGGTGGTTTGACGCTTTGGGAAGCGCAATTTGGTGATTTTGCCAATGGTGCTCAAGTTGTTATCGATCAATTCATCTCTTCTGGTGAGCAAAAATGGGCACGTTTGTGTGGCCTAACCATGTTGCTACCTCATGGATATGAAGGGCAGGGCCCAGAACACTCGTCCGCACGTTTAGAGCGTTACTTGCAATTATGTGCTGAACAAAACATGCAGATCGTCGTACCGTCTACACCGGCTCAGGTTTACCACATGATTAGACGTCAAGTGGTACGTCCGATGCGTCGTCCGTTGATCGTCATGTCACCTAAATCCTTGCTGCGTCATCCCCTATGTACTTCTTCTTTTGAAGATCTTGCTGAGGGAACTTTCCAATCGGCGATTGGGGAAGTGGATGAACTAGAAGCGTCTAACGTTAAGCAGGTCGTCTTCTGTTCGGGTAAGGTTTATTACGACTTACTCGCTCAACGTAGAAATAATGAGCAAGAGGATGTCGCTATTGTACGGATAGAGCAATTGTACCCATTCCCATTAGAGGATGTGCAGGCAGCAATTGCTCCTTATTCAAATGCAAAAGAATTTGTTTGGTGTCAAGAAGAGCCGCAAAACCAAGGGGCTTGGTACAGTAGCCAGCATAATTTCTTATCGGCAATACCTACTGATGCGAAGCTACGATATACAGGTAGACCTGCTTCAGCGTCACCGGCCGTTGGTTATATGTCGGTGCACCTGAAACAGCAAAAAGCGTTAGTTGACGATGCTTTGACCATCAACCCAAAAGTTTCGAATTAAGAACTAGAAGTAAAAGGAAGACACGAATATGACTATTGAAATTCTGGTTCCAGACTTACCTGAATCAGTAGCAGACGCAACGGTAGCAACATGGCACAAACAGCCAGGCGAAGCGGTTGCGCGCGACGAAGTAATTGTAGACATTGAAACCGATAAAGTGGTTCTAGAAGTACCGGCTCCTGAAGCGGGTATATTAGAAGCCATCATCGAAGAAGAAGGTGCTACGGTACTATCAAAGCAGCTTATTGCTCGACTCAAGCCAGGTGCTGTAGCGGGTGAGCCGACATCGGATACGACCGATGAAACAGAAGCATCGCCTGACAAACGTCATAAAGCTTCATTAACGGATGAAAATAACGACGCACTTAGCCCTGCTGTACGTCGCTTGCTAGCAGAACATAGCTTGGAAGCGTCTCAGGTTAAAGGTACGGGTGTGGGTGGTCGTATTACACGTGAAGACAT
>NZ_JBNGCJ010000411.1:0-13909 GCF_049974785.1 Vibrio genomosp. F10 str. 9ZD137 | reverse complement strand
CCATTACGGCCAAGCAGTACGGTATGGCCTTGGCTGTCTTGCGCCATAAACCCAGTGATGATGATGCGATGGTGTGTATGCTGAGCCAATACTTCTTTAATCAGTGTATACGAGCTGGCTCGATCGACTTCTGGCTGAGTACCCGCTTCCGCACGCAAGAAAGCACGAGCGTCTTGAGAAATAGCATTCAGGTCATTTTGTGAAAGCAAAGCGGCCAGCAATCTTGCAGACCAGACCTCACCATGGCCTAAAATGGCCGCACGTTCTGCTTCTGTAAATGGAGCCGTAAGCTCACCAAGCGTGCTAAATTCATCGCTGAGTTGAGCCATCAAGCTTTGCTGTGCATCACCAGTAACAAGGGCGTTAATCAGGTCAACTTGAAACTGCCTAAGCGCTTGTAATTCTTCGTGTGCGAGTCGACCATCTTTGGAGAGTGCGTCCACAAACGCGATTAATCGGTTGGTGGTTTTGCCTGCGGCCGACACGACCACCAAATCTTCAGAGCCTGAATACTCTTTGAGTATATTGACGACGCGACGGTAACATTCAGGATCCGCGAGGCTGCTTCCACCAAATTTGTGCAGTTGACGTGAAATGGTCATGAATTACGCCTCTTTCTCTGAAGGGGGGGGATTTTGAGAATCCGTTGCATCGCCAGTAAAGGCGGCGGCTTTTTGAAAGGCTTGTTTAAGGTCATCGATCAGATCCTCCGCATCTTCTAGACCAACCGAGAGGCGAAGAAGTTGCTGAGAAATGCCGGCTTCAGAAAGTGCTGCTTCACCCATTGCTCTGTGGGTCATGGAAGCTGGGTGACAAATCAAACTCTCAACACCGCCAAGCGACTCAGCCAGTGAAAACAGGTCGAGTTGTTCAACAAAGAACTTTAATTGTTCGAAGGTTCCGCCAAACTCAAAGCTCAACATAGAGCCGAAGCCTAACTGTTGTTTTTTTGCAATCTCATGGCCTGGGTGGCTTTCAAGGCTCGGGTGATAAATGGTTTTCACTAAAGGTTGACGTTGAAGCTCGGCTAAAATGGTTTGTGAGCTTTCTTCGTGCACACGCATGCGCGCGCCCAATGTGCGAATGCCGCGTAACGTCATGTAGCTATCAAAAGGGGTACCTGTTGCGCCAATGCAGTTGCCCCACCATCCGAGTTCTTCTGCATGCTCTTCGGTTTTGGTGATCACAACGCCACCAATCACATCGGAGTGACCATTGATGTATTTGGTGGTTGAGTGGATAACGAAGTCAGCGCCAAGATCTAAAGGCTTTTGGAACACAGGGGTTAAAAAGGTATTGTCGACCGCGACTAATGCTCCGACTTGTTTGGCTTTTTGGCATGTTTTCTCAATGTCGACCACACGCACTAAAGGATTTGATGGGGTTTCAATCAGAATCAGTTTTGGTTTTTTAGCAATGGCCGCGTCAAAGGCTTTGGTATCCGATTGATCAACAAATTCCACCTTGAAGTCACCTTTAAGGCTTCGTGTATTAAACAGTCGGTAAGTGCCACCATAGCAATCGTGTGGGGCAACGATAAGATCATCTGGCCCCAAAAATGCCGATACCCAAAGGTTAAGTGCAGACGTTCCACAGTTTGTGACCACAGCGCCTTTGCCTGACTCTAGCTCAAACAAGGCGGTTTCAAGCAACCCGCGATTTGGGTTTCCAGAACGTGTGTAATCGTACTTAGGCACTTCGCCAAATGCAGGGAAGCCGTAATTGGTTGAGAGATAAATAGGTGGCACCACAGCGTGATGTTGCGAATCTGACTCGATTCCCGTACGAACTGCGATTGTTGCTGGCTTGCGGGTGCTCATAAATCCTTCCTTTGTGTATGGCTATGCTTTTTGACGCTGCTATAATGACTCGTAAGGGAAATACGGCTATACCTGGTTATATGGATAGACCTAGGTATATGGATAATTTCAGGTTGCTATCAGTTATTCCCTTCCTCATTTTTGACACTTTACTTATCAAAAATGAAGACGTCAACACTTCTAGACGTCTATATGTCTTTGCTTATAGACTTAAATCCGGCTAAAATTGCCCCTCAACTTAACTACCATATGATAATAACGAAGGTGCGCAATGGCAGACTGGAATGGTGAATACATTAGTCCATACGCGGAACACGGCAAAAAAAGCGAACAAGTAAAGAAAATCACAGTATCGATTCCGCTAAAAGTACTGAAGGTATTAACCGATGAACGTACGCGTCGTCAGATAAATAACCTGCGCCATGCGACCAACAGTGAATTACTGTGTGAAGCTTTTCTTCATGCTTATACTGGCCAACCGTTACCGACGGATGAAGATTTACGAAAAGATCGCCCAGATGATATTCCGGCAGAAGTGAAAGCACTGATGACGGCAATGGGGATTGAATTTGAAGCCTACGATCAAGAATAATAAAAGGCTCAGTTAAGTATTACTTTGTTAGCTAAGTATTATTTCATTAGCTAAGTATGACTTTATTAGCTAAGTGTTACGTTAATAGTCTCACTGGCACAGTAAAGCCATCGCTTGTTGGACCGAAATTAAAAATTGCACAGAAACAAAAAAACCGCAGTGACTTTATAAAAAGACTGCGGTTTTTTAATGCTTGGAATATCTTTAGTTATTTTACTAGGAGAGTCGATTACGACGCCATGTAGTTTTCTGGCATGTCGATTCGAGCTACTCCAGATTCAACTGCAGCAACGGCCACCGCTTTTGCTACGCGAGGCAACAAACGTGGATCCATCGGTTTTGGAATGATGTAGCTTGACCCGAATTCAAGGCTATCAACACCCGCAGCTTTTAATACCTCGGCAGGCACGGGCTCTTTAGCCAGTTCTCGGATAGCTTTCACCGCGGCTAATTTCATTGGATCGTTGATTTCGCTTGCACGTACATCAAGAGCACCACGGAAGATGAACGGGAAACACAGAACATTATTGACCTGGTTTGGATAATCACTGCGACCAGTGCCCATAATAAGGTCATTACGAACCTCATGAGCAAGTTCAGGTTTGATTTCTGGATCTGGGTTTGAACAGGCGAAAACGATCGGCTTATCCGCCATCAGTTTTAGCGCTTCAGGTGGCAGCAAGTTTGGCCCTGATACGCCTAAGAATAAATCAGCACCTTCAATCACATCTTCAAGGGTACGCTTATCGGTATTGTTGGCAAACAGCTGCTTGTATTCGTTTAAGTCATCACGACGAGTGTGAATCACACCTTTACGGTCAAGCATGTAGATCTTTTCGCGCATGGCACCACACTTGATCAACAGTTCCATACACGCCACCGCTGCTGCGCCTGCACCCAGACAAACAATGGTAGCCTCTTCCAACTTTTTGCCTTGCAGTTCAATTGCATTAAGCATGCCCGCTGCGGTAACAATGGCGGTACCGTGTTGGTCATCGTGGAAAACAGGCACATCACAACGTTCAATCAGGCGACGTTCAATTTCAAAACAATCCGGTGCTTTAATGTCTTCTAAATTGATGCCACCAAAGGTATCGGCAATGTTAGCAACGGTATCGACAAACTCGTCGATGGTGCGGTGTTTCACTTCGATATCAATAGAATCTAAGCCAGCAAAGCGTTTGAACAACAGCGCTTTGCCTTCCATAACCGGTTTTGAGGCGATTGGCCCTAAGTTACCTAAACCCAAAATTGCGGTACCGTTAGAAATGACTGCGACCATGTTTCCTTTCGCGGTGTACTTGTAAACATTGTCTACGTTCTGCGCGATTTCACGAACAGGTTCAGCAACACCAGGGCTATAAGCCAGTGCCAGATCTTCCGCTGAATTAGCGGGCGTTGTGAGTGCAACGGCAATCTTACCTGGGTTCGGGAATTGATGGTAATCAAGAGCTTGTTGACGGAAGGCTTCTTGTGCAGATAACTCAGCAGTGTTTTCTTGACGGTTGTCATCGGACATAGGGTTAGGTACTCATTGAAAGTGTGGCCAAAGGGGAAGACCATTCTAGAGTATGTAAGTCAACCTGCCTAGGTCAGAATGCGAGTCATATCATTAATAGTCATGAATGGACTACTGATAAGACCAGATCTGGTCTCACTGAGTTTATTTAAGATAAAGAGGATGATAGGAATAAAATAGGAAGACAATAAAGGAAAAGATAGAAAGAGGGGGAGATGCGATGAGGTTAGAACAACAGAAACAAAAAAGGACGCCTGAGCGTCCTTTTTTTAATTCGGTATAGCGCGAGCTATTACTTGCTTGAAAGAGCACCGAAACGCTTGTTGAATTTATCAACACGGCCACCAGTATCAACGATACGTTGCTTACCAGTGTAGAACGGGTGACATTTGTCACATACGTCTAGGTGGATAGTTTCTTTAGTTAGCGTTGAGTTGAACTCAAACGAGTTGCCGCAAGAACAAGTTGCTGTCGCTGCTTTGTATTCTGGGTGGATTCCAGCTTTCATGGGATAACCTCAATTTAGGCCGTGTCGCTATCCGATTCTATGCCGGACACCACACGTAGTTAATAAAACAGTATGGATAACACTCTCTTCTTGGCGGGTCGTGATGACCAATACCCCATCAGAAAGCCCTATCACTAAGGCGCAGTATAGTAATGAATACTTGCGTGAGGATCAATAGGTTTGCTAACTATTTAGCCACTTTTTTAGCTTCCCTCTTTACTAAGCGATCATTTAGACTGTGTTTTCTTGTTGCCGTTAAAAGTTGCCAATCACTATGCGCCCATCCATCGCTCGAGTTGCTCTGCCTGTTCCACTGGATAAGCAATTTGATTATCTCATTCCAAATCATCTGTTTCCGGTGATTGGTGGGCGAGTCAGTGTGCCTTTTGGCCCTCGAAGTCAGATTGGGATCGTGACCGCGATGGTCAGTGAATCTGAGTTTGAAATATCGAAGCTCAAACCGATTTACAAAGTGTTGGATTCAGAACCGGTCTGGCCAGAAAAACTGTATGGTTTACTTCATTGGTGCAGTCAGTTCTATCAATACCCTCTTGGTGAGACCTTCGCCAACGCCTTGCCTAGCGCCCTCAAGAAAGGCAAACCGGCCGACTTTACTGCCCAAGTAGAATGGCAGTTAACTCCAGCAGGTAACGATCAGTTGATGCAGGGATTTGGTCGAGCCGTTAAGCAAGCGACGGTAATGAAGATGCTTGAGCATGGGCCGCTGTCTCATCAGTCCTTTATTGACCAAGATATTACCAGCAGTGTTTTAAAAACATTGCAAGATAAAGGATGGATAGAGAGCCACGAGATCAAACCCAAACAGAAGCCATGGCCGCGTGACGTAGAAGCGAACGTTGATAAGCCAAAACTCAACGAAGAGCAGGCGATAGCGATTGCAACGGTGAACAGTAATCCGGGGTTTGGCTGTTATTTACTGGAAGGCGTGACGGGTTCGGGTAAAACTGAGGTTTATCTGAACATGATCAAGCCTGTCCTAGAGCAAAAGCGCCAGGCACTCGTGTTGGTGCCTGAAATCGGGCTGACGCCACAAACCATTAATCGTTTTAAAAAGCGATTTAATGTGCCAGTGGCTGTGATGCACTCTGGACTCAATGACACTGAGCGACTCAATGCTTGGTTATCCGCGCGTGATAATATCGCGGGCATCATTATTGGCACTCGTTCTGCGCTGCTCACCCCCTTTGCTGATCTCGGCATCATCATTGTGGATGAAGAGCACGATGGATCTTATAAGCAGCAAGACTCGTTAAGATACCATGCTCGTGATGTTGCGGTGATGCGAGCTAATAAAGAACAAATACCCATCATACTGGGTTCTGCGACTCCTGCATTTGAAACATTACACAATGCCCAAACTGGCAAGTACCACCACTTAACGCTCACCCAAAGAGCCGGTGTCGCTAAGCCTGCCACGCACAGCGTGTTAGATATTAAAGGGTTGTATCTCGAAGGTGGATTGTCAGCGCCGTTGATCGCTCAAATGAGACGCCACTTGAACGCGGGCAATCAGGTGATGTTGTTTCTCAATCGTCGTGGATTTTCTCCGGCTTTAATGTGCCATGAGTGTGGTTGGATAGCAGAGTGTCAACGCTGTGATGCGTATTACACCTTCCATCAAAATAGCCGAGAGGTGCGTTGCCACCATTGCGGATCTCAGCAAGCGGTGATTCATCAATGCCATGGCTGTGGTTCAACCAACTTAGTGACCGTTGGTGTCGGGACCGAGCAGTTAGAAAGCCAACTCCTGGAATTGTTTCCCGAATTCAAAACCGTACGAATCGATCGAGACAGCACACGCCGAAAAGGCAGTTTAGAGAGCGCATTGGAATCCATTCGTCGTGGTGAGTATCAAATCTTAATTGGCACGCAGATGCTGGCCAAAGGGCATCACTTTCCGGATGTGACCTTAGTGGCGCTATTGGATGTGGATGGATCTTTGTACAGCAGCGATTTTCGAGCATCGGAGCGGCTGGCTCAGTTATTCATTCAGGTTGCCGGGCGTGCTGGAAGAGCAAGTAAGCCCGGTGAAGTGATCTTACAAAGCCATCACCCCGAGCACGCACTACTGCAAGCTTTACTCCATCAAAGCTATGGGCACTTCGCGAAAACTGCGCTTCAAGAGCGCAAGTTGGCGCAACTTCCTCCCTACAGTTATTTAACCCTATTTAGAGCGGAAGCGAATGATAATCAGCTTGTCGAAGACTTTCTTCGTCAAGTTCGTCATACACTTGAAGCGCATCCTCTGTTCGATGAATACTGCATGGTTCTTGGCCCGGTGCCAGCACCACTGGCTAAAAGAGCGGGGAAGTATCGATGGCAATTGTTATTACAAACGGAAGCGCGTTCGTTAATGCAGAAGCTTCTGATGAGCGCCAAACCTGCGATAAACCTGTTACCTATCGCGAAAAAAGTCCGTTGGTCGATTGATATCGAACCGCAAGATCTCAGTTAAATCGAAGGGCCGTGAGCGAATCTGGATAAAGTACAAACAAGGGATTTGTGAGCCACTTCACGCTAGTCGTGCAAAATGTGTTAATCTCACCGTAACTTTATGTTTAGAAATGAATAAACTATCAGAACATAGAAAAACAAGAGTGAACGACAGTTCGCCAGATTAACTTTAACAATACGCAATGCAGCGTGGCTGTAACTAAAGGAAGAGAGGGTTAAAAATATGGCGACAATGAAGGATGTTGCCCAGCTTGCGGGAGTCTCAACGGCAACCGTGTCCAGAGCTCTGATGAACCCAGAGAAAGTATCGTCGACCACACGTAAGCGTGTTGAAGATGCTGTATTGGAAGCTGGCTATTCACCAAACTCGTTGGCGCGAAACCTGCGCCGAAATGAATCTAAAACCATTGTCACTATCGTCCCTGATATTTGCGATCCTTATTTCTCTGAAATTATTCGTGGTATTGAAGATGCAGCAATGGAGCATGGTTACCTTGTTTTACTGGGTGACAGCTCACAGCAAAAAAAGCGCGAAGCCTCTTTTGTTAACCTCGTTTTCACTAAGCAAGCGGATGGTATGTTGCTACTTGGCAGCGATCTTCCTTTTGATGTGAGCAAAGCTGAGCAAAAAAATCTACCGCCAATGGTGATGGCTTGCGAATTTGCTCCAGAACTTGAATTACCTACGGTGCATATCGATAACCTGACATCGGCATTTGAAGCGGTAAACTATTTGACACAAATGGGTCATAAACGTGTTGCTCAAATCTCAGGGCCTCAACATGCGGTGCTTTGCCAGTTCCGTCAGCAAGGTTACCAACAGGCATTGAGACGCGGTGGCTTGAGCATGAACCCGACTTACACTACGTATGGTGACTTTACTTTTGAAGCGGGTGCAAAAGCAGTAAGAGCTTTATTATCACTTCCTGAGCCACCAACGGCGATTTTCTGTCACAGCGATGTCATGGCAATTGGCGCGATTCAAGAAGCAAAAAAACTGGGATTACGTGTTCCGCAAGATCTATCCGTGGTTGGCTTTGATGATATTCAATTCTCAGAGTATTGTGACCCACCATTAACGACGATCTCTCAGCCTCGTTATGAAATCGGTCGTCAAGCGATGCTCATGATGCTTGAGTTATTGAGAGGGCACGATGTACGAGCAGGATCGCGTCTTTTAGAAACGCATTTGGTGGTTAGGGAAAGCGCTGCGCCACCAAGACTGGTGTGATTCTTTGGCTAAATCCCCTGACTGGCAGCGCATTTTGGTGCGCTGCTTCCATTTCTACCCTGTTATCCCCACCAAATCTGAATTAACATACCTACTGACTTTTCAATGTTGATAGACCATCGTGGCAAATAAAGATTATGTAAAGCGCGGGCGAGGAACCAAAAAATCGCCTAGTAAAAAGGCGTCGAAAAAGAGTTCACCAAGGCGAAAACCTTGGCGAAGTGGGCTCATTGCTCTTATTTTATTGGGTGCTTTTGGTTACGGGCTGTATACGTTAAGTAACGATCCTGAGCCACCGACACCTGCTGCGAAGCCCGTTGCGAAGCCAAAACCCAAACCTGCGACCGTATTGCCCAAGCCCCCAGAAGAAAAATGGGACTACGTTGAGTCTTTGCCAAACCGAGAGGTAGAGGTTCAGGCGAAAGAGCAGGTTATCTCTGATATTCCTTACATTATGCAGTGTGGCGCGTTTAAGCTCTCTCAACAAGCAGAAGAACGAAAAGCCAACATCGCCTTTCAAGGCATTCAAAGTGAAGTCAGGAAAAAAGAAGGCAGCAGTTGGTATCGTGTTGTTTTAGGGCCGTATACGTTAAAGCGTGATGCTGAGCGAGATAGGCATAAATTGCAACGCGCTAAAATTGAGCCATGTGCGATTTGGAAAGAATCACAGTAGACATTGAATGTCTTAGCCCACTTTTATCAAGAAGGTTATTCAAAGGAATAGCCTTTTTTATTTTTAGCTATTTATAGAAATCAGCCATAGAAGCTATTCACAAAAATGATTCCAGTTAGTCACTTTTCATGATTTATCACTCACCTCAGTCATAACGGTGTCTTGGTATGTATTTTCGTCAAAGAGTCGCGTCCTTTTGCTCTTGAAATTTACCGTTTTGACCTCATATCAGTGTTTAACTCCCTAATCTAGAATAAGAGGCCCTACTCGTGACTACCATTGTATCAGTACGTCGAAATAATAAAGTTGTCATCGCGGGAGATGGACAAGTATCGCTAGGCAATACCGTCATGAAAGGTAACGCGAAAAAAGTACGTCGCCTTTATAACAACAAGGTTCTGGCTGGTTTTGCTGGTAGCACAGCCGATGCGTTCACGCTGTTTGAGCGATTTGAAAGTAAACTGCAAACGCATCAAGGGCATCTCACTAAAGCTGCAGTTGAACTGGCAAAAGACTGGCGCAGTGATCGCGCATTAAGAAAGCTAGAAGCTCTGTTAGCGGTAGCCGATGAGACCGCATCGCTAATCATTACCGGAAACGGTGATGTAGTTCAGCCAGAAAACGATTTGATCGCCATTGGCTCTGGTGGCAATTTTGCACAAGCCGCTGCGATTGCGTTACTTGAAAATACAGAATTAGACGCGCTAGAGATTGCACAAAAGTCATTGCAAATTGCGGGTGATATTTGCGTCTTTACTAACCATCATCACACTATTGAAGAACTAGAAATCCCAGCAGAACTGGTTAAATAGACTCAACTATTCGTCTATGTCAAAGCCCATTTTAGTTGGTGAAAAATAAAAATAGCCAGTGACACTGTTTTAAGGAAATAATTATGTCTGATATGACCCCTCGTGAAATTGTTCACGAACTTAACCGCCACATCATTGGCCAAGACCAAGCAAAACGTTCAGTGGCAATAGCCCTGCGTAATCGTTGGCGTCGAATGCAACTTGAAGAGGGCTTGCGTGCTGAAGTCACGCCGAAAAACATTTTGATGATTGGTCCAACGGGTGTGGGTAAAACTGAAATTGCTCGTCGTCTCGCTAAACTGGCTAACGCGCCTTTCATTAAAGTTGAAGCGACTAAGTTTACGGAAGTGGGCTATGTTGGTAAGGAAGTAGAAACCATCATTCGTGACCTGACAGATGTGGCGATAAAGATGACCCATCAGCAAGCGATGGAGAAAGTAAAATACCGAGCGGAAGAACAAGCTGAAGAACGTATCTTAGACGCACTATTACCGCCAGCCCGTGATGCTTGGGGTGAAAATGAGAAATCAGACGATAGCTCATCGAATACCCGCCAAATCTTCCGTAAGAAATTACGTGAAGGCAAGCTAGACGATAAAGAGATCGAAGTCGATGTTGCCGCGCCACAGATGGGCGTTGAAATCATGGCGCCTCCTGGTATGGAAGAGATGACCAATCAGCTTCAAGGTATGTTTCAAAACTTGGCGGGAGATACCAAGAAAAAGCGCAAGATGAAAATTAAAGATGCCTTTAAAGCACTGACGGAAGAAGAAGCGGCCAAGCTTGTGAATCCGGAAGAGTTAAAAGAGAGCTCAATCTTTAATGTCGAAAACAATGGCATTGTGTTTATCGATGAAATCGACAAAATCTGTAAGCGTGGTGAAAGCTCCGGCCCTGATGTTTCTCGTGAAGGTGTTCAGCGTGACTTACTGCCACTTATTGAAGGCAGTACGGTATCGACTAAGCACGGCATGGTGAAAACCGACCATATTTTGTTTGTGACGTCTGGTGCATTCCAAGTATCGAAGCCCTCTGATCTTATTCCTGAGTTGCAAGGTCGCTTGCCAATTCGAGTAGAACTTGAAGCGTTATCAAGCAACGATTTTAAGCGTATTTTGACCGAACCGAAAGCTTCATTGACTGAGCAATATATTGCATTGATGAAAACGGAAGAAGTGGATATCGACTTTACAGAAGATGGTATTACACAGATCGCTGAAGCTGCATGGCATGTGAATGAAACCACGGAGAATATTGGTGCTCGTCGCCTGCACACGGTGATGGAACGCTTAATGGATGAGATTTCATTTGAAGCCACAGACAAAGCCGGAACAAGTTTAACCATTGATGCTGAGTACGTGAAGAACTGCCTGGGTGAGTTGGTTGAAAACGAAGATTTGAGCCGCTTCATTCTTTAATCACGTTGTTTAAATAAAAAGACAATGAACAGAAAAAAGGGTTGGCATTATGCCAACCCTTTTTATTACTTAATGATGGTTACTTGCTAATGGTACTAACTGTTTATTACTCACTGCGATTGGCTTACTTTAAATCATCGCAATAAAGATAACCGACAGAGCAGTGATCAAACCGGCAAAGGCGTAACAACCGACTTTGCCCGCAACGCCTGCGTGTATTTTGAGATCATGCATACCATGATGAAGGCGGTGCATAGCGTGCCACATAGGGAAAGCCAGTGTGCCGATGATAAACAAGGCACCAATAATGCTGGTGGCAAAGCGACTAACACGCTCGTAGCTCAATGCTTCAGCGTCAATAATACCAAGAGGTGCAAGGATACCGAGAACAAGTACGGTAACTGGAGTGATCATGGCAAACCATGTGCCACCTGCGCCAAATAGCCCCCACCAGATAGGCTCATCAGAGCGTTTTGGTGATCTGTCTACTTTATAGTTGTTTGTTATCACAATATGCTCCTTACACAACAACGAGAACAACGAGGGAGATAAACGCCACAGCAGCCCATTGCGTTAAAATAATCACTTTCTTATCAACCGTTTTGCCTTTCAAACGAATAGGCATGACTTGCGGCATCATGCCAAAGAAAGTATGGGCATGAAGTAAGCTGCCAGCCAACGCCACAATATTGATGGCGATGATCACAGGATTGGCCATAAATTCGAGCCAACCTTGCCATGCATCAGCCCCTTTGACTAAAGAGGCCAATCCGACGGTCAAAAACAGAGTGAATAGGATCAGCGGCAGTACCGTTGCTTCGCGCAGCATGTAGAAGCGATAAAATGGATTATTGCTCCACCAGGTGCGTTTCATTTCACGAACGTAAGGTTTACGATTACTCATCCTTATGCCTCCTTCTTATTCACTGAACCATCGGGCTTCAACATCGCAATCACGAAGTCCATCGACGATTCAATTTTACCTTGGTTTACCGCCGCAGCCGGATCAACATTCTTAGGACAAACATCAGAGCAGTAGCCCACAAACGTACAGCCCCAAGCGCCATTGTCACCGTTAATCAGTGCCATACGCTCACTCTTACCATTGTCTCGGCTATCAAGATTGTAACGATGCGCCAGGGTCAGAGCCGCAGGGCCGATGAACTCCGGGTTTAGCCCAAACTGAGGACACGCCGCGTAGCAAAGACCACAGTTTATGCAGCTTGCAAATTGCTTGTATTTCGCCATTTGCTCTGGGGTTTGAATGTTAGTGCCATCTTCAGGTTTACGGTCGTTACCAATAATGTATGGCTTAATCGCTTCCAGACGCTCAATAAACGAGCTCATATCAACAATTAGATCTTTCTCGATTGGGAAGTTTGCCAAAGGCTCAATCGTTACCCCATCAGGGTAGTCACGTAAGAAGCATTTACAGGCTAGCTTTGGTACGCCATTAACCATGATGCCACATGAACCACAGATCGCCATTCGGCAAGACCAACGGTAAGACAAGTCTTTGTCTAGGTTGTCTTTGATGTAGCCAATGGCATCAAGCACAGACATGGTGTCATCAAAAGGGACTTCAAACGCCTGCATATGAGGTTCAGCATCAGTGGCTGGGTCATAGCGGAGAATATTAATTTTTTGAATTCGATTCGCTGGCATTACTCTTGCTCCTCTGTCTGTTTCGTTTGAGCAGCTTCCTCTGCCGCTGCTTTCTCAGCAGCTTCGCCGTATAGACGTGCTTTCGGTTGGGATTTCGTGATTTTGACATCGCGGTAATCTATTTTTGGTGCGGCATCTTCTTGGTAGTAGGCCAGTGAATGCTTCAAGAAGTTCTCATCATCACGCTCTGTACAGCCATCATCTAAACGTTGGTGAGCACCACGAGACTCTTTACGTAAAATAGCCGAGTGAGCCATCGCTTCTGCGACTTCTAACCCGTAACCGACCTCGATAGCGTAAAGAAGATCCGTGTTGAACACTTTGCCTTTATCTTTAATACCAATCTTTTTGTAACGTGCTTTAAGCTCTGTGATTTTCTCGATGGTGGCTTGCATCAAGTCTTCTTGACGGTAAATACCGCAACCCGCTTCCATGGTGTGACCCATTTCAGTTCGGATGTCTGCCCAGTTTTCATCGCCCTCTTGAGCTAAGATGCCCGCAATACGATCTTCTACCGCTTTTACTTGTTTCTCGATAGACGCGTCGTTCCAGCCTTTGAATTCTTCCGCGCGTTTCACGGCATGTTCACCGGCAACGCGGCCAAAGACCACAAACTCAGCCAGCGAGTTAGAACCTAAACGGTTGGCCCCGTGCAGACCTACAGAGGCACATTCACCGACCGCAAAGAGACCTTTTATTTGAGTCTCACAATTGCCGTTCGTTTCAATACCACCCATGGTGTAGTGAACCGTTGGACGAATTGGAATTGGCTCTTTAGCAGGATCAACGTTGACGTATGCTTTTGATAGCTCACAGATAAACGGCAGACGCTCTTGCAGGTACTCTTCCCCTAAATGGCGAAGGTCAAGGTGTACCACATCACCGAGTGGGTGTTTGATGGTGTTGCCTTTCTGCTGCTCATGCCAAAATGCTTGAGAAACCTTGTCACGAGGCCCGAGTTCCATGTATTTATTTTTCGGCTCGCCCACGGGTGTTTCTGGGCCCATGCCGTAATCTTGCAGATAACGATAGCCGTTCTTGTTAACGATAATACCGCCTTCACCACGACAACCTTCGGTCATCAGAATGCCAGTACCAGGAAGGCCGGTAGGGTGATATTGAACAAATTCCATATCACGCAAAGGAACACCATGACGATAGGCCATTGCCATGCCGTCACCGGTGACAATGCCGCC
>NZ_JBNGCJ010000410.1:0-8575 GCF_049974785.1 Vibrio genomosp. F10 str. 9ZD137 | reverse complement strand
CGACCGCAACACCTGCATAGATTATGACTAAATCAGCAGGAGCGACAGCCAGTAAATCGCCGAACAAATAACTCATTAAATCGATACGAACAGAATCTAAAAAACTGACGGCGATTAAGCCTAGAGAGAGGGAACTGTGCGCTAGAATACCGAGTAACGTGTCAGTGGCGACCAATTTTTGCTTTTGTAGAGTCACAAGAATCAATGCTAAACCTAGGCAACAAACCAGCAAAGCTAAGTAGAGATTAATGTTCAATAGAAAGCCAAGTGCTAAGCCCATTAAAGAAGCATGGGCTAAAGTATCGCCAAAATAGGCCATCTTTCTCCAAACGACGAAAGATCCCAGCGGTCCAGCAATCAGTGCGATACCGAGTCCTGCCAAAAGTGAAGGAAGGAGAAAATCAATCATGTGTGTGTCCATGGTTATGGTTGGCGCATTCTGTTGCATTACCGGTAACAGGGTTACCAGATAAATCATGATGGTGATGATCATGCTGATGGTGGTAGATAGCGAGCGATTCGCGACCACTATGGCCAAATAGCGCGATGTAGCTTGGGTGTTGCGTGATGTCTTGTGGTGATCCTGAACAGCATATGTGGTGGTGTAAGCAGATCACGTCGTCGGTTTTTGCCATCACTAGATGAAGATCGTGAGACACCATAAAAACAGCGCAGCTAAACCGATGGCGAATATCATCGATAAGATTGTAAAGGTCGATCTGTCCCTGTATATCAACGCCTTGTGCTGGCTCATCAAGGACCAATACGTCTGGTCTTTGCAGCAAAGATCTTGCTATTAATACGCGTTGATTTTCGCCACCCGATAATTGATGCATGTTGTTACTAATAAGGTGCTCAGCTTTGACCAATTTTAATGCGTCAAGAATTTCTTGCGCACTGTAACGCCCAGCCAATTGCAAAAAACGTTTTACATTCAGTGGTAGTGCATCGTTCAGTCTTAGCTTTTGAGGGACATAGCCAATTTTGCATGAAGCCCCGCGCTTCACGACTCCAGAGTCCACTTTTTGTAGGCCAAGTAAAACCTTAACTAAGGTCGATTTCCCAGCTCCGTTAGGCCCAATGAGCGTGGTTATTTTTTTTCGTTCAAGTGTTAAGTTAACATTGTCTAAAACGCGCTTATTGTTAAATGTTACGCAGATATTGTTTAACTCAATCAAGGGGGGCATAAATAGAACTCATTTGCAATTAGCTATTGTTATAATGTAACATCCATTCCCTCCATATTCTACAGAACGATGACTGGCACGCAAATGAGATTTCGTTTATTAATTGCTTCAATCCTATTTTTTAATATCAACTCTGCTTGGGCAATGAACCTACTGACGAGCATTAAGCCGATTCAAATGATAGCCACCGAAATAACGCTCAACGCCGGTGATGCCGATGTATTGTTGGCAAACAACACGTCCCCTCATGATTATGCGCTGCGCCCCTCTGACATACGACGTATTCGTAGTGCCGATCTTGTCGTTTGGTATGGGCACGATTTAGAACCCTTCCTAACAGGTGTTTTGTCGAATCAAGACAACGTAATTACATTAAGTGAGATTCCTCATCTTTCCTTGAGAGAGTACCAAGGGGATCACGATCATGGTGAACATGACGGTCATGATCATGGTGACCATGATCCTCACTTTTGGCTAGGTTATGAGCCTACCTTGCAGGTCGCAAAGGCCTTAGCCGATCGGTTATCTTTACTAGAACCGAACAACCGTAAGCAATACCAACAAAACTACCAGACCTTTGAATTACGGTTAAAACAAGAAAAAGCGCGGATTGAAGACAAGCTAAAACCAGTTAAGAAAAATGGCTACTATGTATTCCATGATGCGTATGGATATTTTGAATCCGATTATCAATTGAACCATTTGGGTTACTTTACCGTCAGCCCAGATAGGAAGCCTGGCGCAAAAAGCTTAATAGCGATTAAGAAAACCTTACAGGAAAATCAAGCCAAGTGCGTGTTTTCAGAGCCCCAATTTACGCCAGCAATTGTAGAGTCAGTAACTCGAGGTAGCAGCGTAGGGCTAGGTGAGCTTGATCCTATTGGTTCAGAGATTACTGTTCAGGCTGATAGCTACTTTGTGTTTATTCATTCTCTGGCCGACAGCTTTGTCGAATGCCTTAAATAAACCCGCGAGCGACCAGCGATACATCTAAAACTACAAACAAAACGTTTTTTTGCGGTATTGTCAGCTGAATATCTGTAGGGGTTCATATACACTACAAAGTTAGCGCCGCAAAAAAACACTCACCTAAGAGCACAAGCAACGTTCGCTTAACTTTATTGTGTGAATATTATTCTTTCATGGCGTAGCAATACACTGACTTTGATGCTGAAAGGGTATAGTTTGCTATTTCGTTTTTGTTTGTTCATCTTCTTCTCTTCGCTACCAAGATTGGCTATAGCGATAGACAGCATGCCTTCAATTTTTTACCCTTTGTCGACACAGGAAGAAGGGCGTGTTATTGCAGCAAAAAAACTCTTCTTAAGTGAGCAAGGTGGCATCTGGATCCACGATGTTCATGGGCGTGTTGTTTTTTACGATGGTGACAATACCCTACCAAGTAGCGGTTCAGCATTAGACTTCACCACAGAACAGCTGGTTTACTTAGACCAATCCTTTTGGTCTTTCGCCGACAACGAGGTTTATCGTTCAAAACCTAACCATCAAAGAGAGCTAGTATTTAGCTTAACGCCTGGTACCAATATACGATCTATCGGTACATCTAACCGTTATATCTGGGTAGCCGATGATAGTAATTTCTATACGTATCACATTGGTACTGGCGACTTCAATACCTACTCTTTGATGCAACTTTACCAATCAAGTGATGCTAGTCGAGTTGATATCAATGATGCTCAATTCATTTTTTCTAAATGGGTGTTAGCGACGAATTCTGGCGCGTTCATATCTGACAAGTTTGAACTTGTTCATGTTTCCTCTTCTGGCAAGCACTATATAGAAACATTGTACTTCTCAGCATCAAGGCGAGAATTAGTGGTTGGCTCAATAAAAGGGGCGCTTGTTATCGACATTACTCAGCCAGAAGCGCCGCCAAGATTTATAAGTGATCACCATGTTCTCTCTATCGCCGAGACAGATAATGAATATTGGGTTGGAACGGAGGTAGGATTATTTGTTCATTCTTTCGCTACCGGTGAAACCAAACAGCTGGAAGGCGGTGTGAGCGCGAAGTACGATCTTGCGGGAAATAAAATCTATTCTCTTATCAATGACACTCGTCAGGGGATTTGGATCGCGACTGAACAAGGTATTCGTTACTTTTCACTCTACAGTGAAAAGTTTCGCCGAATTCCAAAGTACATGCTTACCTATAACAGTGGTGGGGAATCACTCAAGAAAATTGTCAAAAATGAAAATCGTGAAGGTCATTGGTTGGTCTCAGATAAAGCGTTATACCTTGTGGCTTTGCAAGATAAACCTTTCAGAACGTTAATCTATGATCAAAGTGAAGTGTTCGATTTAGTTCAATACGGCGATACCTTATTGGTAGCAACACGGTCAGGCATTGTGTGTATTGACATCAATACAGGCGAAGTCATTGCGGATGATGGATTACCAAATAGTATAAAATCCAAAACTATAGAGCAGATAGAGTTAGATTCAAAAGGCAACTTGTGGGGAGTGAAAGGATCGAACCTCTGGTCTTATAACTTGAATACGAGTCGTTTTAAAGATCACGGTGATCTATGGATGGTAAGTCGATTTAAACCAGCCAGCGTGACGCTGCTTAGAGCAACAGAATTATCCGGATTATTTATCGGTACGGATCATGGCCTTTACCAATTACAAAATGGTGAGGTTCGCTTTTTTAAAGACAGCACTCAATACGGTCATGTTGTTGCGATTAAGGAAATAGATACGGCTATCTGGGTGGCTTCTACTTATGGGATATTTAGAGTTGAGGACAAAAAAGAACACATTTCCCCGATTCCTATGGTGGAACAAAATATCAGCCCTAAATGCCTTATTCAGAACCAGAGTGGAATCTGGTTAACCTCGACCGCTGGTTTGTCCTTCTATGACAGTGATGGAACGCTGAGCAAACATATAGGTGCGCCATTTGGCGTGTTAAACAATGAATTTGTTTCTAGTCTATGTGACCCTAGTAACAATGGTGTCAATGATCTATTGCTGGGCACAACAACAGGTCTAATTCTAGTCAGTGAAACAGCACTGCTCAACGACCCTTTGCCAACTGGCCAACTCCTGTTTAGTCAGATAAGCGTCAATCAAGAACCGATAAGTTTAGGCGTTAAGCTGTCGGAGCGTTTTACCATTAATTATGGTGATTCTGTCGGATTTTTAATGGGTGTTGTCCCACGAAGTAATATCGATAACCTTTATTATCGGATGGATGACGATAAGGAGTGGTTCAAACTAGAAGGACGCCAACTCTCCTTCGATCACTTAATGCCTGGTTCACATATATTGCATTTCAAAATAGCGTCTTCTATTCGCGGTGACAGTGAGTTTACGTCGCAAGAGTTTGTTGTCTTAGAGCCTTGGTATCTTAGCGGTTGGGCTATTTTCGTTTGCGTTTTAATGACAATGACTTTTGTTGGTTTAATGTCGCTTTGGCGATCTCGTCTGATGTCAGCATCAAATAAAATGCTAAAAGCAAAAGTCTCTCTAAAAACCAACCAACTACGCCACCAAAGCCGCATTCTGCTCACGAATAACAAGCAACTTAGGAAACAGTTGGAAGTTAGGCATCTAATTTACAATCAAGTGATCACATCAGTGCAAGACAATTTGAACACTCTAGCGCGTAACCATTCAGCACGTAACCATTCAGCAGGCAGCAATCAAAGAGAGAGGGGGCTATCCTCGCAAGAAATCATTAGATTGGTTTCTAAGGAGTTGGAAATTCTTCGTGATGCAAAAAGTAATGGCAGTGGTACTAAGCAGGTATTCGATTTATTCCTGGTGACCTCCACGGTGTTATCCGGTTGGCAGTCAGAATTTACAAAGTCAGGCATAGGTATCGAGTTTAGCAGTGCAGAGGAAAGCGTTTGGGTTGAACTGAGTAACTTTAATTTAGATGTCGTGATCAATACATTGCTTGATAGTGTTTTAGAGCGGTGTTTTAAAAACCAACACGTCCAGATTGAGGTGAGTAGTGCTGATGGTATCGCTACCTTGAAAATGATCGACAGCGGTCGAACGTTTCCCGATCTAGAAGGATATGAACAAGTCACTTCATTGGACCTAAGTGTACACAACCTACCTACGCTTGTTACCGAAAGTGGAGGCAAGCTTGCGTATTTTGTTTCTGAAGAGCGTAACTTGATAGAAATTTTTTGGCCCGTTGCTGAAACCAATGCAGCACGTGACCATAATGACGTCCAAGAAAGCGAATTAGATGAACGTGAAGGGGGGGGCAATGTCGATCAAAATTGGATGTATAAAATAGAGAGCTTGGTTGGTAAACACTATGAAAATGCCGATTTTGGTACAGCCGCCGCCGCCAAACATCTTTTCATTTCAGAAAGAAGCCTGCAAAGGCGATTTAAAGCAAGCTATGGAAAAACCTTTAAAGAGTACCTTAATGAATACCGCCTAGAAAAAGCGGCCAAAAGATTATTAGCCGGAGATAAAGTGTCTGACGTCGCTTTTGATTGTGGTTATAACGATGCTTCATACTTTAGCCAACGATTTAAGCATCACTTCGGCGTTTCACCGACACAGTTCATCGAGGGCAACGAGTTGCCTCAGAATAATAAGTTATAGTTACGTATTACTGGTAACTCATCCTAACTATGGTTGAAGAAAGCATAGCCTGCCACTTTTCTCCGTAACGCGGGTATATCATGAACACTCTTCATGAACTTTCATGCATGGGTTTTCACTAGTCACGCCTAATACTTCAGTTACTCTATCCATTCTTATTTTTAAGTACATCTTTGTTTATTCAACGCTATCGCCAAAAAATGGTAACAATGAAGGCGGATAGACTCGAACGTAGAATAAAGACGATAAGTAGTCGATATATTATTGGTTTTAATTTAGTTGGTTTTAATTTAGTTGGTTTGTATCTAGGCAGTGAGGTTAAGCTAGAAGTAGAGATTTGAAGTGTACTAAGAAAAAAAATGTCGTGGCATAGCCGGGGGACTATACCACGGGTGTCAATGACACCTTCGCTTGCTGCCGGAGTGGTATGGTAGGAACCAAACCACCTCTGGAATTTGTTTAGAGGAAAACCCTCTCGACGTGAATAACTATAAATTAGACCACTTATTTCACGTATAAAATTAACGACAATCTAATGTAAGAAAACCGACATATTGGTAGGTGGGTTTAAGTGTATGTTTTTATTGGTTTAAATTGGCGGGTGAGGTTAATTCTAAAAAATAGAGTATATTGATTGAGAGGTGAGGTTATAAAATTAACGTTTTTGACGTAGAGATAACTTACGAAATTGACATCACCATTATTGGAAAGTTTGATTTCACACAATATCTTCACGATCAATTACCTCTACAATCGCCATTGTTAATAGAAATCCTTCTCATTAGCATTGATGTGGCGCGAATATGAAGTTATCTGAATTAAAACAAGGTGAGAGCGCAGTCATAAAATCTTTTGACTCTATGCCTCTAGACACTCGAAAAAAACTCATGGTGATGGGGGTGCTTCCCAAAACGCCAGTAACACTGATCCGACGGGCCCCGTTAGGTGATCCGCTACAGGTGGATGTAAGAGGTGTGTCGTTAGCACTCAGGCATAACATCGCTGCTCAAATTACAGTGGAGATCAGCGAATGAGTTACCAGATATTGACGGTGGGAAACCCAAACAGCGGTAAAACCACGCTATTCAATGCACTCACCGGTGCCAAGCAACAAGTGGGCAATTGGGTTGGCGTCACGGTAGAAAAAAAGACAGGCTCGTTTTCTCATGCAGGTGAAGATTTCGGTTTGACGGATTTACCAGGAATTTATGCACTAGACAGTGGTAACGATACGAACAGCATTGACGAATCCATTGCGTCAAGAGCGGTGTTAACGCACCCTGCTGACCTCATTGTCAATGTTGTTGATGCGACATGCCTTGAACGTTCTCTTTATATGACGCTTCAATTAAGAGAATTAGGACGACCAATGATTGTTGTTCTTAATAAAATAGATGCGCTAAAAAGAGAAAGGCAGCACATTGATGCCAAAAAATTAGAAAAAGCGATAGGGTGCCCCGTCATAGAGCTATCGGCCACCGATAAATCAAAAGTCAGTGCCTTTAAAAAGAGCCTACATAAGCGGATTGTTCAAGGTATCCCGCCTCGTGAGTTAGGCCTTACCTATAACAGTGATTTTGAGCAGTGCATTAAACAAATCGAACCGATCTTCTCGGACAAAACGGTGACTCGCCGGGCATTGGCCATTCGAGCATTAGAAAATGATCGCTTGGTACTTAATACAATGAGTCGTGATGACAGAAACACGGTCACTCAGCTACAAACAACCTGCAATATAGATATCGACTTGTTGGTCGCAGATACAAAGTACACTTACTTGCATGAACTATGTAAAAACGTTCGCAAAACAGAAGGTAAATTTAGCCGCAGCTTTACCGAGAAAGCAGACCAATTCATTTTGAACAAATGGGTTGGTATTCCTTTCTTCTTTGTCATCATGTACCTGATGTTTATGTTCTCCATCAACATCGGTAGTGCGTTCATCGACTTTTTTGATATTAGTGTTGGTGCAATACTGGTTGATGGTGGGCATTACTTATTAGATGATCACTTACCCGTTTGGTTAGTCACCATACTCGCTGATGGTATCGGTGGCGGTATTCAAACGGTTGCGACCTTTATACCTGTTATCGCTGCGCTTTACCTGTTCTTAGCGATACTAGAAAGCTCGGGTTACATGGCTCGTGCGGCATTTGTACTTGATAAAGTGATGCAGAAGATTGGTTTACCGGGTAAAGCATTTGTCCCACTGGTACTTGGTTTCGGTTGTAACGTGCCTTCAATCATGGCAACTCGTACTCTTGACCAAGAGCGCGAACGTAAATTGGCAGCATCAATGGCGCCGTTTATGTCATGTGGTGCTCGTTTGCCGGTATACGCACTGTTCGCAGCGGCATTCTTCCCTGGCGCTGGCCAAAACGTAGTATTTGCTTTGTATATTCTTGGTATCGTTGCTTCTGTATTTACGGGTCTGTTCCTGAAAAACACGATCTACCCGGGTAGCAGTGATAGCTTAGTGATGGAAATGCCAGATTACGAATTGCCAACAGTGCAAAACGTAATGCTGAAAACTTGGCAGAAGCTGAAGCGTTTCGTACTTGGCGCAGGTAAAACCATCGTGATGGTTGTGGCCATTCTTAGCTTCCTAAATTCACTAGGTATGGACGGTAGCTTTGGTAACGAAGACAGCGAAAATTCAGTACTGTCTAAAGCAGCTCAGGTTGTCACTCCTGTGTTCCAACCGATTGGCATTACTGAAGAGAACTGGCCTGCAACGGTTGGTATCATTACGGGTATTTTCGCTAAAGAAGCCGTTGTTGGTACGCTAAACAGCC
>NZ_JBNGCJ010000409.1:0-1774 GCF_049974785.1 Vibrio genomosp. F10 str. 9ZD137 | reverse complement strand
ACTGGCTACCACATTCCAGCGGTAACCATTGTTGATGAGCCTCGCTTCCAATGGCGTGGCGTTTCCTACGATACGTCTCGCCATTTTATTGAGTTCGACGTCTTGATTCGTCAACTTGATGCGATGGCTTCAGCGAAAATGAACGTGTTCCACTGGCACTTCTGGGATGACCAAGGTATTCGTATCCAAACCGATTCTTGGACACGTTTATGGTCTGAAAGCTCAGATGGTAACTACTACACCAAAGATCAGGTTCGTTACCTTGTTGAGTATGCACGCAACTTAGGTATTCGTGTGATTCCAGAGGTATCACTACCGGGGCACTCTTCTGCGGTAGCGCATGCTTATCCGCATCTAATGTCGGGGGGTGAAGGTCAAGCGTATGAACAAGAACGTGAGTGGGGAGTATTTGAACCACTCATGGATCCGTTAAACCCTGAGCTGTACGAAATGTTAGGCGATGTATTTGACGAAATGGTTGCGCTGTTCCCAGATGAGTATTTTCATATTGGCGGCGATGAACCAAACTACTCACAATGGATAAACAGCGACAAACACCAAGCTTTTATTGCTGAGAATAATCTCGATGGTGAGCGTGGCCTTCAATCGTATCTCAACATTAAAGTTGAGAAGATGTTAGAAGCGCGCGGTAAGAAGATGACCGGTTGGGATGAAATCTGGCACAAAGACTTGCCAACATCGATTGTGATCCAAAGCTGGCAAGGTCACGACAGTATTGGCCGTGCAGCGAAAGAAGGCTACCAAGGTATTCTATCGACAGGTTACTACCTCGATCAGCCGCAACCAACCAGCTACCACTACCGCAATGATCCGATTCCAAAAGGGATCACCGTTGATGATTCTCTTCATGCAGGAGAGAGCTTTGTGAGCTATCAATGGGAAAAGCCGTGTACTAAGGGTGGTCCACGTAAGGGGTTACTTACTATCATCGAAGCAACAGACGGAACACCTCGTGCGTTCGTTGACTACAATGGAAAATCCCGAGAAGAAGTCTTTATCAAGAAATACCAAGCGGGTGAAACGTTAGTCGCGCATTTCGATAACTTTATGTCGTACACAGAGTTTAATCTCAATCTTAATCAGAACGGCTTTGCAGAGGGAAGCTATCAACTTATCGGTAATGTACGTTGGCCAACAACGGGTGAAGTTATCGCCAGTAGCTCGCTCGAAGGCAGCGTGATTCCTAAGTCTGATGGTGGGTATCCAGCAGAGCTAACAGAAAAAGAGAAAGCACTTATACTAGGCGGTGAAATCACTATCTGGCTTGAGAACAAAGACACCCATACCGTAGAGTCGTACCTATGGCCTCGTAGCTACGCAATCGCAGAAAGATTATGGTCGGATGCGTCAATCACTGATGAAGAGAGTATGTATGAGCGTATGGCGGTGATGGATAATTGGTCAGAGGTTTCTGTGGGCTTGCGTCATCATGCTAACGCCGATATGTTGCTTAAACGCTTGGCGAAAGGGCAAGATATTCAGCCGCTGCAAGCATTAGCGAGATATATGGAACCTGCGCAATATTATGCTCGAAACTGGGAAAAGTGGATTTCTACCGAGAATAACGGTGATCTTTACAATCAACATGAGCGTCTAAACCGCTTTGTTGATGCGCTGGTGGTTGAAAGCTACGCGGTGCGTGACATGGAAAAATTGGTTGCCGATTATGCTATGGGTAACAGCACGGCATTGGTGGATCTAGAAATGCACTTCAAAAACGTGCGCGAAGCCGCCATTGCGTCACAACCTATCT
>NZ_JBNGCJ010000408.1:0-3454 GCF_049974785.1 Vibrio genomosp. F10 str. 9ZD137 | reverse complement strand
GCCGTGATCTACAGCCACAGTCATATTGATCACTTTGGTGGTGTGCGTGGTATTGTTGATGAAGAAGATGTCAAAGCAGGTAAAGTGCAAATCATAGCTTCACACGGTTTTACCGAGCATGCGGTTTCTGAAAACGTTATTGCGGGTAATGCAATGGGTCGACGTGCAATTTACATGTACGGAGCGCTGCTTCCACGAAACGCACAAGGTGGCGTTAACGGAGGTTTAGGGCAAACTACATCCACGGGCCTCGCGACGCTGATCAGCCCTACACTGGTTATCGAAAAAACCGGTGAAGAGCATGTCATTGATGGCGTCAAAATGGTGTTCCAGTATACACCTGGCTCAGAAGCCCCTACTGAAATAAACACATGGATCCCCGAGAAAAAAGCGCTCTGGATGGCGGAGAACAGCACGAATACCATGCACAATATTTTGACGCTGCGTGGGGCTCAAGTTCGTGATGCATTAAAATGGGCATCATATTTAAATGAAACCATTGAAATGTGGGGCGATGACGTCGACGTTAAATTTCAAAGCCACCACTGGCCAATGTGGGGTCAAGAAGAGATCGTTGACTACTTTAAGCTACAGCGTGATATGTATAAATACACACATGACCAAACCGTACGCTTAATGAACCAAGGCTACATTGGGTCTGAAATTTCAGAAATTATTCAGTTCCCTGACGAAATAGAAAACAACTGGAGCACCCGCGGATACTACGGAACGCTTCGTCACAATAGCCGGGCGGTCTATCAACGTTACATGGGTTGGTACAGTGGTAACCCTTCCGACTTAAACAACCTTCCACCTACCAACGCTGCCGTGAAATACATCGAATATATGGGTGGTGAACGAGCAGTCATTGAGAAAGCCAAACAAGACTTCGACAAAGGTAACTATCGTTGGGTAGCCGAAGTACTTAAGCATGTGGTATTTGCTAACCCCCAAAGTAAAAAAGGCAAAGCGTTACTTGCCGATACCTACGAACAGCTTGGTTACCAATCGGAGTCTGGCCCTTGGCGCTCAGTGTACCTACAAGGAGCCTATGAGCTGAGAAATGGCACCCCTTCTGCTGGAGGAACCAATACCGCTTCGCCGGATATTATTAAAAATATGCCACCGGAAATGCTGTTCGATTACCTAGCGGTAAGGCTACTACCAGAGAAAGCCGCTGGAAAAGAATACGCGATCAATCTCGACTTTACTGACCTTGATGAACAGTACACCTTATACATTGAAAACTCGGTGCTTAACCACACAAGAATGCTCAATGACGACCCAGATGTATCGTTAGTATTAACCAAAGCAACACTTGATGATGTTCAACTTGGTATTACTACGCTTGAAAAAGCCATTTCAAATGGTGATATCCGATTAAAAGGTGATACAAAAGTATTTAAAGACTTCGTTGGTATGCTAGATACGTTCAATTTCTGGTTCAATATCTCAACGCCATAGGAAGGTGATATGAAGCCAATACGCTCATGGGTTTTATTGAGTATGGTGATGTCATTAGGAACAAGTTTGCCCGTGCAAGCTTGTTCCTATGATGGACAGTTTAATAACCCATTTACAGAAAGCTTTCCAGGATCACTTGATATTGCGATTGCGACACAAAACGCCTTAGAGGAAAACCATGTAAAACAGGTAGACGCTTTAGATGGGAAGCAAGGGCTAAGGCGAGTGAGTTGGTGGTTAAAATTGATGGCTAAGCAACACTCAAGCGCGCTCGAATCGGTGTCGTATATTTACCTTGTCGACAGCCATCTTTGGTCTAAAGTGACGCAAGGCAACCAGCTCGATATTCATTCCTCTCCAACCTCACAAGCAAAATTATCAGTGATGCTATTAAGTGAAGCGGCGTTGAATGCGCTCATTGAAGATGACCTCGACCTTCAAGGTGCCATTGATTTAGGTATTGTTCAGTTCTCTAGCTGACCTATTTCTCTAGTAGCCGGTATTTCTCTAGCAGCAGATATTATTTAACTGGCATTTAAACCGTGAACAGACATCCAAGCAAAACCCAGTAATACACATTACTGGGTTTCTTGTCTCTGGTTGAATGACGATGAGTAACCGTATTTCACTCGTCTAACTGATCGCTAGGCAGAACACGAAGCAGAGCATTAAACGGCACGTTAAACAAAGCTTTAAACAAAGCTTTAAACAAAGCATGAAGTCTCGAATCTGCCGCTGCAATTAACGGTTTAGTCGACGTCTCAATAAAGTCAGTAAACACTGCCAACGATAAAAAATAACCCTTCTCCTCACCAAACCGATCCTCCCGATGTTTTTTTGAGCTATAACAATACTATCTTCAAAAAAGTCAGGCATAACGAAGTGAGTCTATTCATCTTTATACCGCCTTAAGGAGAAATCGTTGTGAAAATGTCATTTAAGCGACTCAAGATACTCATCAAGCAATTGATGGAAACCGAAGTGTCCTCACCCGAAACGCAGGCCGCACGCATCTATGCTTCTGGGTTATCTGTCGAGTTAAACTGGGCAAACGATGTTTCTGAGCTTGATAAGAATACCTTTGAATACCTCTATCAAAGCATGCCGCTTAACATGATTGAAAGCGTGCAGTACCAACTGCTTCAAGAGCAACAGTTTCATCTAGCCGAAAAATGGCAAAAACTGATTTCTCATCTGACTCTTCGCCACCAGCAACGGCTTTATTAACAACAGACGAATGAACAATGATTCTTGCGAGCTATGATGGTAGTCTGCAATAACACATCCGCAGTTTACAATGTAAATAAGTAACCTCTTCTCTCGGTTTCCATGTTGGCAAGGATTAAAAATGAATCTAGATAAAGCGAAAAAACGAATCGCGAAACAGGTAAAAAAAGGCTTTAAAGGCTACCCACAAATCACCATAACATACTTCGGAACCAGTAAAGATTGCGCGACTGAGGTGGCTGTCCAGTTTTTACAAGAGGAAACTGGCGAAGTACAGGAAGAGCGTTTCAACAGTGATACAGACGCTCGGGAAAGCGAAGTTATCCAAACGGTTCTACTGAAAATCATCGAGAGAGCCAATGCTCATTCGGTTATCGAAGTTGAAGAGGTCTCCCTTCTATAATGCACTTTCTTGATCGACTCAGAATCTACTTTTATCATCGAAATCGAATAAAAAACTGGGCCGGAGACAATTCAAAAATACAGGGCTGGACGAGTATTGAATCGCAGCACAACCGATTTAAAATCATTCAACAAGCCTGCGAATTTCATAACAAATACGTTGTTGACCTGGGGTGTGGTTATGGGGAACTGTTTGATTACCTCACTCAATACCATACCTTGAGCCGTTACACTGGCGTTGATCAGCAGCCACAGTTTCTAGCCCAAGCAAAAAAGCGATTGGCTAAGCAACGGGACGTATGTGAATTTGTTCATGGCGATATCAGCAAATTCACCGCCAACAATGCCGATATTGTCATAG
>NZ_JBNGCJ010000407.1:0-6966 GCF_049974785.1 Vibrio genomosp. F10 str. 9ZD137 | reverse complement strand
TGGTGGTGTATGGAACCGCCTTGATTGGTGATTCGAGTGCCCCTTTAGTTCAAGGCCTCACCCCCAGTGATATTTCTATCAATCATTCCAATCAATATGTGACGGTCACCATAAATCATACCTATACTCCTATAACAAACTTATTTTCTTCCAGTTTTAACTTTGGTGTCCCACTCAATACGTCTGCAATGATGAGGACGGCACCATGAGAAGCCAACGAGGCATCACGATCATAGAGTTTACGCTCATTTCAAGCGCCTTGTTGGTGTTGATTCTGGGTGTGATTGAAGTCGGGCGCTACATGTACTCGCTGCAGTTGATTAACGAAATGACTCGCGTCGCGGCTAGGTTGGGAGTGGTATGTAATGTGGCAGACAAAGATGAAATACCGGGGTTAGCCGTACCGAGAAATGCCCCTGGAGGGTTTACGGCGGCCAATTTGTCTTTGGAATATTTGAACGAAACAGGGGGCGTGATCACCGGTGATCCCTCTGTGGATCCGGATGTGTTCTTGGATATTCGGTATGTAAGATCGGAAGTGGTTAATTTTGAATATCAATTTTCTGGCTTACTCACCTTTTTACAAGGCGTCATTATTGTGCCGAGCTTTGAAACCACCTTACCAAGGGAAAATCTAGGTGAGATTAGAGGCTCGAATACCGATACGGATTGCTAGAGGAGCGTACGATGGGAGAGGCGGTGGAGCTAACTAGAAATGATGGAAGTCAGATCCGTTTAAAAACCAACCTGAATGTTTGGGTTTTCTATTCAAGCGATCGCTTTCAACTGCATATTAGTCAAGAGCTAGCGCATTGCCAGAGCATCAGCTTTGAGACGATATCATTGCATAATCTGGTGGTCGCAAACCTCGCTCAATTTACCCCTCCTGATCTGATTTTTGTTGAAACCGGGCCCAATTGGGCTCAAAAGATCATCGAGCTTCAGCAATATGAAGGGCCGGCAACAGAAGGCTACGAGGCGTCTTTGATTGTGTTTGGCAATGAGAATGACAATGGCGCATTAAAGATTGCCCTTCGCATTGGTGCCGCTGATTTCGTCTCTGATAAGTCAGAGATCAACGCACTCACCCCCATGCTTAAAAACATTTCTGAGGAAAAAATTGCCAATCGGAACTTAGGCCAAATGTTTGCTTTTATTAATTCAAAAGGGGGATCGGGAGCCTCAACCCTTGCATTGAATTCCGCGATGAGCATAGCAAAAGAGTACCCAGAACAAGTGTTACTGCTTGATCTCGATTTGCAGTTTGGTGTCATTGAAGATTATTTAAATGTGTCTTCGCCGTACAGTCTTTCAGATGCGATAGCGAGTGTCTCTGACTTAGATGAAGTTTCACTAGGAAGTCTTGTGACGAAACATGCTTCGGGGTTACATGTGCTCGGATTCAAGCATGAAAACACCCACGATAACTACGACAAAGCAAAGCACATCAATAAATTGATACCTATACTCAGGGAGTTCTACCCTTATGTCATTATTGATCTTTCTCGCGGGGTGGATCGGCTGTTTACTTCCGTGATTACGCCCGTGACGAAAGTGTTTCTTATTACTCAGCAAAACTTAGTGTCGATTAAAAACACCACTCGGATTGCAAGACTGCTTGCATTGGACTTTGGTATCACTAAAGAGCAGCAAGAGATTATCGTCAATCGCTATGAAAAGCGTCTATCGATCAAGTTGAAAGACATAGAAGAGACGATTCAAGGCGTCAAGGTCCATATGGTGCCGAATGAATTTAAAGTCGCCATAGAGAGTGCCAATTTGGGGCGGCCATTTATTGAATCAAAACAGAAAAGCTCGATAGCGAAGTCTGTGGCTAAGTTCACTTTAACTATGATGCCTGAACAAGAAAAAAAACAAGGTTGGTTAAAGAGCCTGTTTTCCTAAAAGAAATAGGGAGGTTGCATGTTTTTTAAACGGAAAAATATTAACCCTGAATTACAGGAAAAGCTGGCGGCGGTCGATAATCATTATGCCAATAGTGTTGAAACTGGCGAAGATGAGGGTTCTGATGATTCCCAGCCTAATAAGGTCGAACTGTCTAAGAACATAGCCGAACGAAAAGCACGAGACCTTCAAGAAAAAGATAAAGCGGTAGACGATGCAAAAAAGCAGCTAGAACAAGAGCTCGAAACCAAGCACTATTATCATCAACGTCTTTTGGAAACTCTGGACCTTGGATTGCTCGCTAGCTTAGAAAAAGAGCGAGCTAAAAAAGATCTTCATGATGCCATTGTTCAATTAATGGCAGACGATCAAACTCATGCATTAAGTGCTGAAGGCCGAAAGCGGGTGATCATTCAAATTGAAGATGAAGTCTTTGGCCTTGGGCCCTTAGAACCGCTTCTTCACGATCCCACCGTATCGGATATTTTGGTGAATGGACCCAAAAGTGTCTTTGTGGAGCGCAGAGGTAAATTAGAATCCACCCCATACACTTTCTTAGACGATCGGCATTTAAGAAACATCATCGATAGAATCGTTAGCCAAGTTGGCCGTCGTATTGATGAAGCATCCCCAATGGTCGATGCCCGTCTAGCGGATGGCTCACGTGTCAATGCCATCATTCCTCCGCTTGCTTTAGATGGTCCTTCCGTCTCTATTCGCCGCTTTGCTGTGGACAAACTCACCATGGACAACTTACTGGGTTACAACTCGTTGTCTGAGCCGATGGCTAAATTTGTTGAGGCAGCGGTGCATGGCGAGTTAAACATCCTTATTTCTGGTGGTACGGGCTCTGGAAAAACCACCACACTGAATATTTTTTCGAGCTTTATCCCCAGCGATTGCCGAATCATTACCATTGAAGATTCAGCAGAACTTCAGCTGCAACAACCTCATGTCGTTCGTCTTGAAACCCGCCCTGCTAACCTTGAAGGTAAAGGGGAAATCACCCAGCGAGACTTAGTGAAAAATACCCTGCGTATGAGGCCAGACAGGATTGTACTCGGAGAGGTGCGTGGCAGTGAAGCTGTGGATATGCTGGCCGCAATGAATACTGGGCATGATGGTTCATTAGCCACAATACATGCGAATACCCCAAGGGATGCACTCAGTCGTGTTGAAAATATGTTTTCAATGGCCGGGTGGAATATCTCGACGAAAAATCTCCGCTCGCAAATCGCTTCCGCCATTCACTTAGTGGTTCAGATGGAACGTCAGGAAGATGGTGGGCGTCGTATGACGAGTATTTCAGAGATCAATGGCATGGAAGGTGAAATCATCACCATGTCAGAAATATTTAAGTTTCAGCGTCAAGGTATGGATGAAGATGGCAAAGTGATTGGTTATTTTACCGCGACGGGTGTTGTGCCCGCTTGCCACGATCAGTTGTCAAAAAAAGGGCTGCATATGCCTTTTGAAATTTTTAACGAGACCTATCAATAGGAGTAACAGGCTATGGGCGATGATGTCACCCTCTTTTATGTTTTGCTCTTTTTTGCGGTTGTCTTTATTTCTCAGGCACTGATATTACCGGCTGCAGGGAGTAAAGCGAAACATAAAGAACTCTCGGAGAGGTTAAAGGAATCTCAGTCTAATCTTGATGAAGACACGCGTTCGCTTCTTCATGAGCATTATTTAAAGAGCTTAACGCCAACAGACAGAAAGCTTGTTCAGATAAAATTACTCTCTAATTTGAAAAAGAATATTGAGCTTTCGGGTTACGACTGGACACTCATTCAGACGATCACGGTGACCTTTTTGATTGCCTCTAGTTCATCGATGGTTTTGATTTTTATGGGGCAACCATGGTTTGTTGAAATCGCCGCTTTCTTCGGCTCTTGGGTCTTGATGCACATGATGATCCAGAGAAAAATATCCCAACGGCTTGCGACATTTGAAGAACAGTTGCCTGATGCTCTCGATATTATGAGACGTATGCTTCAAGCCGGTCAACCGGTCACCCAAGCCTTTAATGAAGTTGGCAATGAGATGCCCGCGCCAATTGGTATCGAGTTTAAAAACACCTTCAACTTACTCAACTATGGGTACGATATGCGCCTCGCGATTATGCAGATGGCGGAAAGAACACCGACTGTTTCTATGTTGGCGTTTTCTAGTGCGGTGCTATTGCAAAAAGAGACGGGAGGAAACCTGTCTGAAAATCTAGAAAAAGTCTCTCATGTGCTTAGGGCTAGATTTAAATTGCAGAGAAAAATTAAAACCATCTCAGCGGAAAGCCGGTTGTCTGCGTGGATACTGGTGTTGTCCCCGTTCATCCTTTTTATCTTCATGTCGCTCATTAACCCTACGTACGTGGAGCCATTGTATGAAGATCCGAGAGGAATGACCTTAGTCAGTGGTGGGATAGTCAGCCTATTTTTAGGTTCGATATGGATCCGAAACATAATCAACTTTGAGGTGTAACATGGAACGCCTCCTCGATTTTATTAATTACATAGAAATAGACGATGAACTGTTTTTCTTGGGTCTCATTCTCGTCTCTACCAGCTTGTCGATCATGACCGTCGCTTTCATCTTTTTTGGAGTGAAATCGCCGATTAAGAGAAAGCTAGAAGAAATCAGGAATGAATCGGGTGGTCAAAAGCTCAAGAAATCTCGGAAAATTGATAATACGCTAGAGTCGCTAGCGCCCATGATGACACCTTCAAACTCGAAAGAGCGTGAAAGTGTTCGCCATCAATTGATGCATGCGGGATACCATGAAGCGGATGCGCTAACCCTCTTTTATGCGATTAAAATATTCAGTTTCATCATCGGTGTGATGATGGCGGGTGCACTGTACTTTTTTGTTCCAGAGATGAGTAATCTAAGGCTAGCCATGATTTTCAGTGTGGCGTTTGGTGTGTTTGCGCCTAACATGGCGCTCAATCGTATGGTCAAAAAACGTCAATCAAAAGTGCGAGGAGGAGTCCCGGATGCTCTCGACTTGCTGGTGGTGTGTACCGAATCGGGTCTCGGGTTTAATTCTGCGCTACGAAGAGTCGCGGATGAGTTGATGATTTCTCATCCAGAATTTGCTGACGAGCTAGATACCGTGTGTGGCAAGATTAAAGCTGGGGTTGAAATGTCGGATGCTTTTGATGATCTCGTCGAGAGAACGGGCGTGGAAGAAATTACCGGCTTAGTCAAAATGTTAGCGCATGCGTCACGGATCGGTGGGAGCATTTCCCAAACGTTACGAGAATATACCGAGGATTTTCGTGATCGTCGCAATCAAGAAGTTGAAGAAATTGCCGCAAAAATTCCAACAAAAATGATTTTTCCGTTGTTGCTCTTTATCTGGCCATGCTTTTTTATCGTCGCAATCGGGCCATCCATGTTGAGTCTCACATCAACGCTAGGTCAGTAAGGAGTGATTATGAAAGGATATCAAACACTAACGAGCATGGCGTTGTTTTTATTATTAACGGCTTGTGCGAGCGAACCTGAAACGCCGGGCTTTGAAGCGACTTTATACGATGGACGGCCAATAGATACCCTAACATCGGATGCCCCACCGCTTAATGAAAAAGAAGCCATTATGCGAGGTGATATTGCGCTGAGCAGAAATAATATCGATTTGGCACTGTATGAGTACATACGATCGCTGTCGTTTCCTGAGAAACAATATCATGATCAATCTTTGTATAACATTGGGCGGATCCATGAGTCTCGTGGCAACCTTACATTAGCCGGTAAAGCCTATTCGATTGCGTTGGAAGAAAATCCAAACAACATCAAAGTGCTTGAGCAGCTTGGCAGCATTTATACAAAACAAGGCGAGGTAGAGCTAGGGTATAGCTATTACTTACGAGCCCTTAATGCGGATCAATTGCGTCTCAATAGTGCTATCACACTTAGCCAGGATGATCTCGTTAACCCCGAAGACGTAGCAGCGCTGCACATTGATAACGTATCCCCTGCGAACGCTTACATGGGGTTAGGCGTACTAACCGATGTTAAGGCGAATCATGTGTTGGCTCAGACTTTTTATAAAAAGGCATTATTGATTGATCCTCGCTCGGTGAAATTGCAAATAAACACAGGCTATTCGTATTATATGTCGGGCGATTATAAAACAGCGTTGAGGTATACCTTGTCGGCATTGGAGCAGGAGCCGGATAATGAAAAAGCGCAGAATAATCTGGCGTTAATCTACCTAAGCAAAGGAGAGATTAAGCGTGCAATCAATGTCTTTATGCGTCAAATGGAGGCCGCTGAAGCGTTGAATAATGTCGGCTATTTCCTCATTCTTCAGGGGAAACCAGACAAAGCAATACCCTATTTACAACAGGCGATCGATAAAAAACCATCTTACTATAAGGTGGCCAATGAAAACCTCGAAAGAGCATTAGCGGAAGTTAGAGTGAAAGAAGGCGTTGATGAGACCTCTCAGTAAAACGGCATTTGAGATGACTGGGTTTGGAGATGACTGGGTTTGGATATGACTTAGTTAATGATTGCGCATTCATTTACGCCAGTTAATGCTTACGTTTAAATGAACGGGTCTAGTTGAATGATCCCAGTTGCATTGGGTAGTGAGCATAAACGAGTAGGAGAGACGCCGTGCTGGTTGCATCAAGCCGCTCTCCTATTATATTTTTATTAAACCAGTCCTAACAACACACCAGATAAAGCAAAGAAAACAACCATCCAAACAATAGGCAATTTGATTTGTTTTAAAAGAAATAGCCCTATGACGATTAATGCCATATCCACCCCATTGAAAACAGCACTGGTAAATACAGGTTGGTATAGAGCCGCAATCAGCAAACCCACCACCGAAGCATTTACGCCACTGATTGCCCCTGATACGCTTGGTTTACTGGCCAACTGCTGCCAGTTTTTCAGTACCCCAAGTAGCAACAAGAATCCAGGTAAGAAAACAGCAACAGTGGCAACAATGGCACCGATAATAGGGCTTTCAGGCAGCATTTCGTAGCCAATATAAGTCGCAAAGGTAAACATTGGCCCAGGGACGGCTTGAGCGGCAGCATAGCCAGC
>NZ_JBNGCJ010000406.1:0-16065 GCF_049974785.1 Vibrio genomosp. F10 str. 9ZD137 | reverse complement strand
TGACATCGTTTTTTTTATCGAGTAAATAAGCACAGGTTAGGCCGGAAATTCCCGAGCCAATAATCGCTATCCTTTTCATAATTATCCCATTTTAGTCGCAATTCGGTTCCAAAGTGATGAAGGTAAAAAGCGTAAACATTTCATCATAAATATAAACAGGGTGGGGAAGCTGATGTCAGCTTTCCCTTTCTCTATGCCATCGATAATTTTATGTGCAGCCTCTTGTGTTGAGACGATCATCGGCATAGGGAATGTGTTTTTGTCGGTGAGTGGGGTTTTGACAAAACCAGGATGAACAACTGTAACATTGATATCGTGTTGGGCCAGGTGCGCAGACAACGTTTTGCCTAAGTAAGTCACGGCTGCTTTTGAGGATCCATAAGCTTCCGCTCTCGGCAATGGCAAAAGGCCAGCACTTGAACTCACGAGCACCAGTCGGCCTCCTGACTGAAGTGATTTGAGCCACGTTTGAAGCCCATATCCAATAGAAATGAGGTTGATATTGATGATCCGTTCGAATTTTTTCGCATCAAAGTTGAGAGGGTCATCAATATATTCGCAGTCACCAGCATTAAAAATAAGCAGATCTAATGCTCCCCATACGCCCTGGTCACTTGGGTAGTTATCATAATCGGTTAAATCGAAGCAAAGCGGCTGTATGTTGGGGTGTTGTTGATTGAGCACATTAAGCTTTTCTTGGCTTCTGCCACAGGCGATCACGTCATGTCCTGCCTGAGCGTAGTTCAGTGCGAGCTCTTTACCTATTCCTGAAGTCGCCCCCGTGATTAATATACGCATTATTTTCCCGCCCTATGTTTTAACTTTTTCACCACCGGACCCAACAGGGGTACATGTTCATAAATCATCGCACCAACGTCTAAGTAGTCTCGGTGAAAAGTCACCACATCGTTGTCTGATTTTAAGTGAGAGTGTCCCTGGACTGATATAGGTTCTTGTTTATTTAAGCTTTTGTGGCGAAATGTCATGGTCCAATATACAGCGGCTTCAGATTCAGACTCAAAGGCATGCTTGATGTGAAATTCACAACTGATGATATTGGTGTAGCTTCGATCGAAACTGGCTATCAGGTCTTGCACACCTTCAACTTTGTGGAGAGGGTCAATAAAAACCACGTTCGGGTGATAGATACTCGCAAGGGTTGAAAGGTTGTCGGTTCCTAACTCACGGTATACATCGATGAATTTTTGTAACCATAATGAGCGCTGCATACTGTCTGCCTTACTGTAGTTTACCGCCAGACATTGAAGAATTTAGCCTGTCAGCAAATGATGTTGTTTGAAAAAATCGAGTGCCCTTTGTCTCGCATCTTTGTGGTCAACAATTGGAGAGCAATATGTATCTCGAATGCCATTAACTTCCAAATATTGATGAGGGAAATGAATGTCTTTGTTGGGAATATTGTTCAATTCTGGTAGATACTTACGAATAAAATCGCCATTTGGATCAAACTTTTTACTCTGCGTGATGGGATTAAAAATTCTAAAGTAGGGTTGAGCATCGCAGCCTGTGCTCGCAGCCCACTGCCAGCCGCCGTTATTAGCGCTGAGGTCACCATCAATTAATTTAGACATGAAATATTTTTCGCCCTGTCTCCAATCGATCAACAAGTGTTTGGTTAAAAAACTGGCCACGACCATTCTTAAACGATTGTGCATCCAGCCAGTGGTGTTTAACTGTTTCATCGCCGCATCCACCAAAGGGTAGCCTGTTCTGCCTTCACACCAGGCTAAAAAGAGCGAGTGGTTGAGTTGCCACACCATGCCCTTGTATTTGTCCTGGAAGCTTTCGCCTTTTGCTAGGTTGGGAAAGTGAAACAACAGATGTTTATAAAAATCACGCCAAATCAGTTCATTGAGCCAACTGAAAGCGGGTAAGTTGGTATCGTGAACAATATCCGGTTGATGTTGAATCAGTTGAATGGCGAGCCATCGTGGGCTAATGGCCCCAATTGCGAGATAAGGAGACAGGCCTGAGGTCCCTTTTATTCCGGGGTAGTCGCGGTTCTGTTGGTAATCGTTCAGCTTAGTCTCGAAAAATCGTGGTATCACAGACTGCATTACTGCATCACTCAGGGGCCAGCGGGATGAGTCTACCTTAGGGTAATCAAGAACAATGACACGACTTGTTTGGGTTGATGCTAATTCAGGATCCAACTGGTGAGTCGATGACTGAGGTATCTCATTGAAACCAATGCCTGTGAGTTGCACGCGCTTGAGCCATGCGTTCTTAAACGGGGTAAACACTTTGAACATGGTCTCTTGCTTATTGAGTACCGTGCCTACAGGTAAAATGGTATCGCAATGGAAGATTTTTAATTCAATATGTGGGTGTTTGAAACTTTGGTCTCGTTCAAGTTCATTGATCTCTGGCTCACTATTTGCGCACACAGCATCAATACCCTGTTCTTCACAATATGAAGTGAGAACGTCAATTTGCGAACGGTAATCGGTAGAGGGTAGGTGTATAAGCTGTATCCCTAGCTTTGCTAAAGGCTCGGCTAGGGCGCAGAGATGTCTTTCAATAAAGTCAGCTTGTATCGGGGCTAAGTTATGCTGTTCCCATTGCAATGGAGTGGAGATATAAACAGCGGTTTTGGCCCCTAGTTTTATGGCTTCGCAAAGAGCAGGGTTATCATGAATACGTAGGTCTCTTCGGATCCAAAGTAATGCGCTCAATATCCATACCTCAAGCGGAGTTCTTTAGGGTGTGGATCCAAATACACTTGACTTGCCAGATACTCATTCGGGTACTCGAGCAAATAGTGTTTTATCAAGGTGACCGGCACCAGTAACGGTGTTAAGCCCTGGCGATAAGCTTCGATTTCATCACTGAGTTCTTTGCGTTTTTCTTTGTTCAGTTGTTTCTTAAAGTACCCTTGTAAGTGCTGTAACGTGTTGGCGTGGCTCTTGCGGGTGGCTTTAATGGTCAACGCTTCCATCAGCATGGCAATGTATTGGTCTGCGACCGTTTCGATAGGATCTTGCGGATCAGCCAGAAGGCGCCCGAGTGCTTTATAGCTTTCAATGTTGTGACTCATCAGTAAATATTTGTGATTACTGTGGAATGTGATGAGTTTGTGGAGCGATATTTTGCTTTCTTTCAGATCTAACCATTTTTGATAGGTGAAAATGCGCGTAATAAAGTTTTCGCGAATCACAGGATCGTTCAACCGCCCGTTCTCTTCACAAGGCAATAATGGGTTATTTTCCATTATTTGCTTAGAAAACAGACCGACGCCTGTCATCTCTGAGCCTTTACCATCTTCTTGATAAACTTTGACTCTTTCCATGCCACAGCTTGGACTTTTGGCACAAAAGATAAACCCAGACAAATCCTGGGATTGCTTAGCGTGTGCGATACCAAATTCAGTTAACGCTTCGGTGACATCACTTGTACCGTCAGGTCTTGAAACGGTAATGACGTCGCCTTTGGAAATTTGTCTTATCGTAGGACGAGGGATGGGCAACCCGACGGCGACTTCAGGGCAAACGGGCTTAAAATCTGCGAATTCACTGAGTTCTTCCATGCAGAAGTAAGAGCGTTTGTGGCTTTTGTCGTAACGAACTTCTTGTCCTGTTACGCAAGCACTAATGCCTATTTGTAATTTTTTCATCATACTGTCCTTGAAAAGCGCCTTTGATAAAAGTGTGGCGCTTACTAGTAAATGAGCTTCCCTAATGGGTTAAAGAGTTGACTTACCCCTTGGGTGAAATGTAACGAATCACTCGATACAGTTAAGCACACGCAGCCATCTTGTGTAGTGGGTGTGTGAGTGTTTTTTGCATCTAACCAGATGAAGTCCCCCGCATGGTAGGTGTCCATTTCATCTTTAAAGCTACCTTGGAGTAACAGGGTTATTTCAAAGCCTCTGTGCGTATGAGAAGGAACATGTCCACCTTTATCGATATGTAATAGGCTTGTTCTTCGTTTTTCATCATCAAGGTTTAATCGAGCCCTGGATATCTTGCCAAGTCCTTGCCATTCATTCAAAGAAAGAGAGCGAATGGCGTTCGGTAATGAGACTCGTGTCCCAGACACCTCTATTTCAGTCACTGTTATTGGCATTGACATCGGTTGAGCTTGCGGAGTATCGGTGATGCTTTGAATTAAATCGATCGCTGACGTTTGTTGCTCAGGAAGATACTCATCCTCAAATCGACTGTTTTCAAACTGGGCACCTTTTCGCAGATCAACTTGTGTCTGTTCACCTTCTAGCCATGGGTCGCTCACGCCAAAAGCACACATGGCGGCGTTTTCGGTAAGTTTTGCGACTTTTTCTTGGCATTCATGGCACATTTCAACATGGCTAGAAACGATAACAGCAACAGAAGCCACCATTTTCCCCGATACAAACTCTTCTAACAGAGCGTCACTTGGGTGGTATTTAATCATAATGTTGATCTCCCATCTTCTGTCTGATTTTTTCTAGCGCAAGTCGCAAACGTGACTTTATGGTACCAATGGGTACTCCTAACTGCTGCGCTAATTGTTCTTGTGATAATTCTTGAAAGTAAACCGCTTTGAGTACGACTCTCTGAGCATCAGGTAATTCATCAACGAGTCTTTGAATGCGTTTGTCCATTAAGTGGTCAGCAAAAGGCGGTGATTCAACCTCTCTCTCACTAGACTCTTGCTCCAACGGCCAGATATCATCGCCCAAGTTTTGAGCCGCGTTGTTTTTATTTTTTCTGAGCTGGTCAAAGGAAGCATTTCTCATGACGGTGTAAACCCAAGTTGTGGCAGCGCCTTTGGATTTATCGTATAGGTGTGCTTTTTTCCAAACATTGGTCATGGTGTCTTGTACGAGTTCGTTGGCTTGTTGTTCATCTCTATATTGCTTTATTCCAAAACGTTTTATTTTTGGCGCAAAGAATTCGAATAACTGAGTAAAAGCCTCTTTATCTTGGTTTTGAGCGACCGAAGCTAGGTGCAATGACAAATCTTCGTGGGCTGCTGAACTAGGCTTAGTAATTGGGTTTCCTCCCTGTTTATGTTCGGAACTCCCTTCAATACGATGCATTAGAAATCACCCTTACTTAATTATTTAAAACACATTACGTTAGGATGAAGTGATAGGATCACTTTTCTTTTGATTTTTTTCACACATTGAACTTAGGAGTTCTTTTAGTTGTGCGAAGCTAATATCTTGAATAAACATTTCTTTCTCTTCCAAAGAGAGAGGAATGATTTCAAGCAAACGAGCACACACCCATTTAGAGTAGCGTAAGTAACGGGTTTGATATAGGGCAGAGAACTCATTGTGGGTGTCAAAGACACTTTTCAATGTGTCCGATAGCCCAACAACATCGTCATCCTCAATCGATGTTGTGTCTTGATCTGATGACCAGTGCGCTAGTGGTTCAGATTCGGCGATCACAAGGCCATCTCTCTGTGTATCGATATTGACGAACTTCACCATACTTTCCGCCAAAACATCGATGGTTAAGACCCCATCTTCTCCCATGTCAAAGTTGACGATTTTCACATGGGTTCCCCATTCAGCGACTGAAAATGGATTGTCTTTTTTAAAAAAGCCGATAATAAAACCATCATTCTGAGTGGCTTGGGACACCATTTTTAAATATTTGGGTTCGAAAATTCTTAGCCGTTGCATCCCGCCACTGAGAAGAAAAATAGGAAGTGGAAAAACCGGTAGCCAACGTGTGCTTGTGTTATCTAATTTTGTGCCTTGTTGGGCTAAACATGAATCGCTCATGACGTTTCTCCGCCTCCGTATCAGTCATTTTTACTTATGCTGATACTACGTCGCTGAGGTGGTGATCGATCATATTTGTTTCTAGATATTACCTATTTACCGCCACTCGAATGGTGCGAACCTTTAGGCTGCTGGATGAATCTTTCCGTGCAATAACGTTCAATACTCTTGCCGGTTTATGGTTTATTTTCTCAGTCAAAGGAGAGTAATCATGAACAGTGTATTTTTTGCCATGGTGGTGTTTGCATTCGTCGGCTCTGTGACCCCAGGTCCCGTCAACTTACTGGCAACGAGCACCGCCATAAATCGGGGTGTAGAAGATGCGCTCAAACATGTTGCGGGGGCTTCCATTGCCTATGCGTTTGTTGTTTTTGTGTCTGGTAGTGTGATGCAATCAATTGTGATTCTATTGCCTCAACTCGAAGTAATGATGAAGCTATCTGGCAGCGTATTTTTAGTCTATTTGGCGGTAAAGATTTATACAGCACCAACAGACAATATGAAGATTGAATCCCCTAGTTTGATGATCTGGTGGTCGGGCGCGTTGACCCAAATTCTAAACCCTAAGGCGTGGTTGGTTGCGATGTCAGGCGTGAGTTTGTATGTGATTGGTCAAGACAATGCGCAACTTTCTTTGTTTTTGTTTACCAGTGTTTCCTTGTTTGCCTGTTTTATTGGCGTGGGTATTTGGGCGGTTATTGGACGAGTTCTAGCCAAAAAACTTGAAAATCCCACCAAACAACGTCAGTTTAATAGGGTAATGGCCGTCTTGCTGGCCGTTTCCGTCGCTATGATTTGGTTATAGTGTTTTGCCGTTAGAGCTAAACTTGAGAGATCAGACCGTTTAGATAAATAGTCTAGATAAATATAGTTGATATGGATTGATCATGAAAATAGACAACAGCGCTCACTTTAAGCAAAGTACCACGCTGCCATGGATTGAACTGCGCATCGCTGATAGAAGTACAGCCTGTTATCAAGCACATTCACATGACGAATTCTCATTTGGCCTGATACAACAGGGCCATGCCACCTATCAAAATCGAGGTCACACGCATCAAATCGGTAGTGGAGACATTGTTACGATAAACCCTGCAGATGTTCATTCGTGTAACCCTGAAGCGGGAACGTGGTCATACTGCATGCTGTTTGTTGATGCCTTTAAAATGGGTGAGTTTCAACAAGATATTCTAGGTAACGACAATAACGCCTATCTTAATGACTATGTGCCGTTTTTGCATGATCTAGAACGCAGTGAGTATGCACAGAACAAGTTTCAAAGGCTATTTAGCGCGTTACATTCAGAATCAAGCCCATTGACTATTCAAACTTATTTGTATGATTTTCTAGCGTCGAGTTTAAGTAAAATCCCCATTCAATCTAAGCGAGAGCCACTGACCCCAAGCCTTGGTCGGGTTCGCGAAAAGCTGCTTGATGAAGTGAAGCATAGTATCCAATTAGAGGAACTCGCTAAAGAAGTAGGGTTGAGCCGCTATCAGTTATTGCGAGCATTTAAAGGCCAGTATGGTCTACCGCCACATGCTTATTTAATGGATGAAAAAATTAAGCGTTCAAAACGTATGCTTAAATCGGGTCTTAATATTTCTGAAGTGGCGTATCAGCTAGGGTTTTCCGATCAGGCCCACTTCCAGCGTCATTTTAAAAAGAAGCTGGCGGTAACGCCTAAGTTCTATCAGTCTCACTTTATCAATGAGCCCGCATCTTAAGAGAATGTTAAGAGCATGTTAAGAGGTAAGGTGGCTGTGGGCTTGACCTCCTATTTCAAGATCAAACCCATGACAAGCATGCTTTTAATTATCGATATGCAGTCGTCGTATGGTTAAATTTCTTTCATGGCAGAAACGACAGAAGGGTCATTGATCAAGTTAAACAACAGGCTTTTTGCAGAGGATCTTTGGGCGTCGGATAAGACCTTTTTCGGATTTTCTCTCGATTGTGTCAGGATGTTCTTAACGAACTTACTGTTGGTGCCTGAAAGCTCATAGACAAATCTCAGCGTGTCGAGTAATTCATCTTGTGCCAAGCTGTAAACAGCCATTTCACAACTGAGTTTATCCATAGATAGGAAGTTGTTCACCACTAACTTACGCTCAGCTTTAAATTTCTCACTGGCTTCATATGAATCAATTAAAGCCTGAACTCTATCAGCGATAGCGATAGGCACTTCCATGGTTTTCGTTTTTGTTGTCATTACTGATTCTCTTGATCTAGCTTGAATTTAATCACGAATCCAGTTTACGCGGTCGTTCATGTTTTGGCATCTAGTTTGGTACAAATATAGAGAATAGTTAGGCATAGTGTGATTTTAATTATGCAAATGCGAACGGTAGATGATAGCTGAGTGTGTTAAACATCCATTTTGGGCGTAACAATAAAAACGCCGCAAACGGTTTAGTCTGCGGCGTTTTAACGTTTATGTTGTGTTACTTGATAAGTGGAAGAATATCAAATTTACGGTTTGGCTGCTCCATTGCACCTTGAAGTGCCTGTACGTTTTTCGCTTCTCCAGAGAACCCTGCCATGCCTGTCTCAAGCAGTTGACCTAGCGTCGTTTGCTGCAGTAACACTTGAGAGAAATCCGCTTTATGAATGAAGAAGGTTGTATCGGCACTCTGCTGCTTGTCTGTTTGCACTGTCGTCATGTTACCATTTGATACCTCAGTGTAGAAAAACTCGTTGGTATCTGGGTGAACGGTCGTCAACGTGAAGTCTAGGCCTGCTTCGATGGCTTTCACCGAATTTAGTCGCACAGCAAACATATCAAAGATTTTAGCCGTAGGAGAGTTTGCGATGATGTCGGCTGACATCTGATTCACGCCATCTTTTACTTCATTAGTTCGCAGTTCCACCGCACCTTGCAGGTAGCTATTACGCCATGCCATGGTTTCTGATTGGTAACCTTGTTGTTCAAAGCTATCTGCTAGTGCATTGCGGAAGGTTTCATTCGTTGGGTCACATTGAACCAAGTCATTAAACAGTTGTGAAGATTGTTGGTAACGGCCTGCTTCAAAGTGAACCATACCAGCACTGTATAGTGTTTCCGCCCCAGCTGCTTCCACGTACGTACATGATTTATCGATGGTGGTCAGTGGGTTTGTATTGACTGGGTTCATGTCGTGGTAACCAAGATACAGGTTAACAACGGCACGTGCATTGTGGCTGTATGAACCGTGGTAACCGTTGGTGTGCCAAGTATTGAATTGAACTTCTGGAATGATCTTCTCGATTTCACGACCTACATCGTTAATGGTTACGCCATTGTTGGCTAAACGCATCGACTGGTTGTGAATGAAGCCATAGTTGTCACGTTGAAGCGTGATGTATTCATTGATCGCTTTATTGTCCCAAACAGGAGCCGAGTGAGATGACGTCAATGCTTCGATACGATCGCCGTATGCAAGTTTAATTTCAGTCAGGTACTTAGTCCAAGCTAGAGAGTCACGTACTTTTGCACCGCGGAATGTGTAGATGTTGTGCATGCCGTGGTAAGTCAGTTCGCCAGTAAATAGCGTGTTGTACTCTTCTACCCAGGTTAGGATTTCAACTGGTGCTTCTGCGCCTGGTACGTTAGTGAATTCGAACGTTAAACCATCGATTTTATGTTGCTCAACTTTATCCGTGATTTCAACGTTAGGCGTGATCAGCGTTAAGCCGCCTTTCGTTCCTTTGGTCAGACCAATCGCCATGTCCACTTGGCCACGAGCATTTAGACCAAGAGTTGTACCATATTGATAATCTGTACGGCGCGACATTGCATTACCTGCCACCATATTCTCATCAGCAAGCGCAGAAACAAAACCCTCAGGTGCGATGATTTTGACATCATCAGCAAAGTCAGCTTCTAGGCCTCGAACGCCTCCAAAGTGATCACCGTGTGGGTGAGAGTAAATAACGGCATGAATAGTATGAGGAGCTGGAAGATGCAGTTTTGCAAATTCCCATGCATCTTTAGTCGTCTCGTCGAGTAGGCCAGGATCATTTAATACGTAGCCTGTTTCTGTACGAAAAACGGTAATGTTTGAAACGTCACTACCACGGATTTGGTAGACACCCTCTACGACTTCGTACAACCCCTGAGCTTGGTAGTTCATTAACCCTTGGCGGAAAATAGAAGGGTTAACGGTATCTGGGTATTGCTCTGGGTTGACGTTTTGCATGAAATCAATAAATGGAATACGGGCTAATCCTGCATCGTGATCGCCAAAAGAAGCGATAAGACCTCGTTTTTGCTCTTCAAACGCGGTGCGATCTTCAAATGGAAGACGGTTAGCCAATGCACGGTTCGCTTCAACAGTATGTTCTGTGGCTGCTTTACCTTTATAGCGCGCCATTTCTAGCGCGTCGAAGTGTTCGTGATCGTGTGATTGTGCAGAGACATTTAAAGATAACGTACTTAGGATAGCAATAGCTAGAGTCGTATTTCGCATTTTTGTTTCTCTTATGACAAGTAATCAACAGTGGGGTTTAAGGCGTAAAGAAAAGTGCGACTCTGGCCTCAAACGTTATCTGTAGATTACGCCCAGCAATGATAAGAACCAATAAACACAACTTTAGATAAAACATGAATAAATCGTATGTGTTAACATTTATATAGATGAATATATATTAATTAATGAGGCAGTATGGAACAGCGATTTGATTTCAACTTATTGAGGATCTTTCTAGAGGTGTACCAACAACGTTCAATCACATTGGCCGCTGATTCACTCGGCTTGACCCAACCGGGCGTGAGCTATGCATTAAAACGACTGCAAAAGACATTGGGTGTTGAACTGTTTGTTCGTGAGGGAAGGGGAATATCTCCAACGCTTAGTGCAATACAACTGGCTAATCAAATTTCACCCGCTTATAGCACGGTCACAAATGCCATCAATAATGTGTCTGGGTTCGACAAGCAAACACCTCGGTCGTTTTTGGTTCATGTGAATGAGTCAATGATGAACTTGTTGCTGCCATTAACGCTAAACGATGACGATATGGGGAATTGTGATATTCAATTCCAACTCACCCCAAACAGTGAAGATGAATTGTTGCAGCAGTTGAACTTACAGCAAGCGGATCTCGCCATCGATATTGGTCAATTACCGAGCCAATCTTATAACAGCCAGTTTTTGTATCAAGAAGAAGCGGCGCTGATTTGTCGTGAAGATCATCCTCGCATTCAAGATTCGATTACCAAGCAACAGTTTTATCAAGAGAAACATATTACGTCTAAATTGCGCCGTGAAGACTTAACGGTGTTGGAATACATTTCAGACGAAGTGATGTCGGAGCGAAAAGTGAGCTGTGAATGCAGCTCATTAGTCTCGTTGATGGGCCTTATCTCGGAAAGTGATTGTATCGGTATAACGTCAACCAGTCTTGCGGCTAAATACGCGAATAAGTTGGGGCTCAAGAGCTTAACACCACCAATAAAAAGTAAACCTGTAGTACACAATATGTTTTGGCATAAGAGAAATGAACACCATCCAGCGCATATATGGCTTCGCAGTAAGTTAACGTCGCTCGTAATGGATCCACAGTAGCTTCGGTTCATCAGTGTGCACTTCTAAATCATCCTTAAACCAAGTACGTTTCAAGCGCCAGATAAAAATAGATTAGAGTTCTAATTAAAATGATGTTCGATAATAGAATTTATGTAGATCCCTGTCACGTAATTGGACTGTTAAACACCATTTATTTGATTTATATCTCTCAATCAGGATGATGGTTACTGAAATGATCATTTAGAGTTCAAAGGAGTTGTAACTGCGTATGATCGCATCAGCATTATGGGCGGCGTATCCCGAAATAAAGAAAAACACGAGCAAGAAATGGTCGTTTTCTGAACCTTCAGTAGAAGATGGCAGTGATGTTTCTCACCTGATTGCTGCTTGTCCACCTCTTGACGTTAACTCATCTTATTGTCACTTTCTTCAATCTATGCATTTTAGCCAAACATGTGTTCTCGCGCGGTACAATGATGATATCGCTGGGTTTGTGTCGGCGTATAGAAAACCCGATGAGCCCAATACATTATTTGTTTGGCAAGTGGCGGTTGCGCCAAGATTTCGAGGTAAAGGGCTGGCATCGAGCATGCTAGATGAATTGCTAAGTCGAGATCATCTTAGCAGCATTAATTCGGTTGAAACGACGATCACTGAGAAAAATGATGCTTCGTGGGCCGTGTTTCAAAAGCTGGATAAAAGCAATGGAGAGCGTGGAGAAGTCAGCACGTTCCTTGAAAAAAAGACACATTTTAAGGGAAAGCAGGATACTGAGTATCTGTACCAAATTCCGCTAATTGAACTGCAACCTAAAGGCAGATAGCCGGAGACTTATTACAGTAGAGACCCTAAGAACGCACATCAAAGAAAAGAACACTCTTATTTGATTGGAGACAGATAGAGGGTGTGACGGAATTGGCCAGTGAACATGGCGTATTTTCAGTTAATTGGGTGGTTTACTCATTAACTAAAAATACGCATTTGGATGTCTTTACCGATCGTTTCAGTGCCGTACCGATCGTTCTATGTACCGCAAAACGTTCGATAAGGGCCAAAACCACTCGGTGCAGGGAGCTCAAATTCCTCACAATCGGGCTGTACTTCAAAAGGATTCATTAGCACTGACAGTAATCGTTCAAAAGGCTGAAAGTCGTTTTGTTGCTCAGCCGCCGATAATGCTTCCTCTACCTTGTGGTTTCTAGGAATATAAACGGGATTGTGAGCGTTCATCAAAGAGACTCTTTCTCCTTCAGCTATTGCCTCTCTTTCTATTCTCGCAAGCCATTTTGTTTTCCATTCTCCCCATCGTTCTACGTCAGAAAAGAGTGTGAGTGTGCTGCTGTCATTCGATAGGAGGGCAGATGATAATGATCGGAAAAACAGAGTAAAGTCGATGTGTTGTTCATGAAGCATGGTCAGCGTGTCTTGCACAAGTGTAAGATCGCCATCTTCTTGATTGGTAAGGCCTAACTTGGTGCGCATGCCATCTAGCCATAATTGGTTATACAAACTCATGAACTCATGCAGCGTATTAGTGGCTATTTCTACCGCTTCCTCTTCACTTTCTGCAAGCAGCGGTAAAAGCGTTTCTGCAAATCGAGCTAAATTCCATTGCGCTATTTGAGGCTGATTGCTGTATGCGTATCGACCATTTGCATCAATGGAACTAAATAATGTATTTGGATCGTAGTGGTCCATAAAGGCACACGGCCCATAATCAATCGTTTCCCCTGATACGGTGGTGTTGTCTGTGTTCATCACCCCATGAATGAAGCCAACGAGCTGCCACTTGGACACTAAGATAGCTTGTCGCGCACAGACAGATTTGAGTAGTTCAAGATAACGTGAATCGGAATTTTTCACTTCTGGGTAATGACGCTCAATCGTATAGTCAGCCAATCGTTTTACGTCGTTGGGATCACCTTGAGCGGCAAAGTACTGAAAAGTCCCCACTCGAATATGGCTAGCGGCGACGCGGGTTAGCGTTGCACCATCTACCATGTGATCACGCCAAATTTGTTCGCCAGTGGTCACCGCTGCGAGTGCGCGTGTTGTTGGAATGTGAAGCGCATGCATCGCTTCCGCGGCTAAGTATTCACGGATCACAGGGCCGATGGCTGCTTTACCATCGCCTGATCGCGAGTAAGGGGTTCGCCCTGAGCCTTTGAGTTGAATGTCTTTTCGTTGCCCTTTGACGTCAATAACTTCTCCGAGCAGCAATGCGCGTCCATCCCCAAGCTGCGGGTTGTAATGGCCGAACTGATGACCAGCATACGCTTGAGCTATTGGGTCTGATCCTTCTAAACGCTGTTGACCAGAGAAAACTTGTGCTAATTGTTCATCGTCAGCTTGAGTTACATCGATATTGAGTGACTTTGCCAGCGCGTAGTTGAACGCGACAAGCTTGGGAGAGGGAGCGTGTTCAGCACCTTGTTGATGATAAAAGCCTTCCAGATCTCGCACATAGCTGTTATCGAATTGGGCATGAATTGTCTTTTTTTCTGAGGTTCTTGCAGTCATTATCGCTTCCTTGATGTGTGATTATCTCAGATGAGCTTTCGTCAATTTAGTGTACCTTACACGTTTTATTGCGATAATCGCATTAAAAAGTACCCGTAAAATTTGTGATGATTTTATGATGATGGAAGCATCCTGAGGGGATTTGATAACTGATCTCGACCATTAAACTAAGTATTTAGTAGAATAAAAAGGTGGGCTAAGGACTCGATGTAACAAATTTTGGATTGGAAAGCAGCAGGAGCCTCAAGAGCGATCTACTGCTTAGAAGAATCAGAGTAAAGTAGTCAGAGGGGGTAGTTTTTCTCTGTAAACGTTATTTGATAACGTCCAATACCCTCATAATCAACCGTTGCTGGCGTGCCGAAACCTACTTCAACAATGCCACAATACGAGCCAGAAATGATGGCTTCTCCCACTTTGAAATGCATACCTCGACGTGATTCTAGGTACATGACTTTCATTTTTTTCGCAACATTGGAATCTTGAGTCCTTCTTCGGCTGACGCGATCAAAACCCTGAGCCTTCTCAATCGAATTTCTTCTTTTTTCGCGCTCATTACCCACCAAATGGAATCTCTTTTATAGGACGGTGCCAAACGAGTGAAGACTGACCAAGCTGATTGGTTTGCCTTTATTCGCTCTTTATAGTCTTGTAAAAGGGCCACGTTTCTTTGTCGAGAAGAATATCCTTGAGTGTCGGCTCTGTTATTAAATGCGTGTAGACCTTCTGGCCGCATCTTGCCAAGTGACTTAAGTGCATCGACTTTTTGTACGTTTATAGCGCTCCATACACTATTAAACTTTCGCGGTGTAAACCGGATCTTATAGCTATGTTGGTCCACCGTTTTACGAATACCATCTATCCAACCGAAACAAAGTGCGGCGTCGACAGACTCTGACCAACTGATACTTTGTCGGCCAGTGTTCTTTTTGAAGTACCCCACCCCAAATTTCAGTGGTTTGTCGATAATGACCGCTTAGCCAGTCCTGGAACTCTTCTTCGGTTTTAAAAAAGATGACGTTGTCCATATTTTCCTTGATCAAGCCTATTTCGTTCATTGATGTTTATGGCAGTACCAACCATCGATATGAGGTGGTTGGTACAGATTAGAAGGTTAATTATTAAGAACAAGCGTCTTGTTGTTTTAACCAATTTAAGATTGCGGTGGTTGTTTCTTGCGGTTTTTCTTGTTGAATCCAGTGTCCACAATTTAGGCTTACTACTTCGGCATGAGGAACGAAATCAGTCAAATATTTAAACTGTGGAATAACATCTTGGTCGCCATGAATCATTAGTGTTGGCTGATGAATTATAGGGTGTGCATTTGCTAATAAGCGCCAGTTACGGTCGAGGTTCCTATACCAATTTATGCTCCCTGTAAACCCTGTTAATTCAAACGCAGAGATAAAAACATTAAGTTCGCTGTCGTTCATAATTGGCTCACCGTGTGGTTGTTCGCTTTGAGCTATATTGACCATTACCATGCCCTGATTCGGTTCAGCAATCGGTAGGTTTTTGCGATAAAGGTTGCGAAGAAACTGAGCCGTGTTTATATCCAAAATGGCGTCTGCCACTCCAGGCTGTCTATTAAAGTGGACAAAATAGTTGTCTTGTCCAAATATTTGTTCCATGAACTCGATCCACGGGACTTCTCCGCGTGGTTGATACGGTAAACTCAGATTAATCACCTTGCTCACTCTATTTGGGTGCAATAGTGTTAAACCCCAGACGACCATTGCTCCCCAGTCATGTCCTACAAAAGTGGCATCTTCGTATCCATAATGGTCGAGGAGTGCAACGAGATCACCCGACAAATGCTCAATATCATAATCAGTCACTTCTATCGGGCGAGATGATTTCCCATACCCCCTCTGGTTTGGAACGATAACATGGTAGCCTGCTTGCGCTAGTGAGGGTATCTGATAACGCCAAGAAAAGGCATGTTCTGGCCACCCATGACAAAGTACAATCGGATTTCCAACATTTTGCAAACCCGCTTCGAAGACTTCGAGCTGTACACCATTGACTGGAATAAGAGTGGATTTGGGGAAATCGGTTGGATCAAACATTTTATTTATCCTTCATCTATTGGGAATGTTTAGGTTGCCATCCCTTCCTTTTTGGATGGCAATTTTGCCAGCTTTACGGATGTACTTTACAGCGTCGTAATCTTCTTGCTGGCGCGTTGGATTAAGTATATAAGTTAATGGTGCCATATATTGACACCATTAACTGGAGCCCATTTATAAATGAATGTTCGTCAACGACAAGACGCAATCGTGCGCAGCCTTCGCCGTAATG
>NZ_JBNGCJ010000405.1:0-1345 GCF_049974785.1 Vibrio genomosp. F10 str. 9ZD137 | reverse complement strand
TTGAAATATTATGCCCAGTGGTATTGAGTTGTCTCTGAGCAGTAAGAACACTTTGTGTCCCCACATTCAGAAGATCCGACGACATACGACCCCCAAAAATCTTAAGAAAGACCGGCTATCACCGATCCGTTACTTAGATTATTGCAATATGTATGCCAGTAAATAAGAGAAGATATAAAGTAGAAAGGAAAAAGGCTTACTGAATGCAAGCCTTTGTTTTAATTGTAATCAACCGATGATTACATCTGATCAATGCGCTGTTTTACTCGCAAGATTTTATTCGCGTATTCAGGATCAGTGGCGTAACCCGCTTTATGAATACCGTGGATAAACTCTTCCGAACTGCCTGTTTGCTGTAGTGCCGTACTATAACGAGGATTTTGATTTAAAAAGCGTACATAATCGTTAAAACTGTCTTGATAACTATCATAAGAGCGGAAAGCGGCTTGCTCTTTCACTGGGACATTATCGTGGTATTCCAACGTTTGGGTCGCCACTTTATCGCCCAGCCAGCTTCTATCTGCTTTAATATTGAACAAGTTATTACTGCTGCCACGAGAGTTTTGTACGACTTTTTGCCCCCAACCGGTTTCTAATGCCGCTTGAGCAAGTAATAGAGAAGAATCAACACCCAACGCTTTAGCCGCTTGATTTGCATAGGGCTGCATAGACTTAATGAAACTTTCCGGAGAATCAAACGAGGTCGGTTGAGCTTTTTGAATTGCCGCTACGTCGGCTAGTGGCGCCGCTTCTCGCAGTTGACGATTTCGCTCTACTTTGTCCATTATTTCTTCAAAGTTATCACTTTGAGCGGCTGCGTTTTGATTTTCTATGGAGCCGGTACTCAACTGTGCGACAATCATATCTGCCAATCCTAGCGAACCAGATGAACTCAGCTCGCTCGACATCTGGTCATCCAGCATCTGGCGATAAAACTGTTGATTCTGGCTATCCATCATTCCAGATTCAAAGTTCGCGTTCGCATCTCTCATCGACTTAAACAGCATAGACGTAAAAATCGCCTCAAACTGTTTGGCCGCAGCGGCTAACGCAGCTTTATCATCGGCCTCATCACCACCTACCGCTTTTTGACGTAGTTTATCTAGGCCAGCAATATCATGAATGAATCCAATGTCGTTTCCATTGTTTATCATGCTCAGTCCTTAAATAATGATCAATTGACCTTCAATCGCACCCGCTTGCTTAAGTGCTTGCAAAATAGCCATTAAATCGGAAGGAGCTGCACCAACTTCATTCACCGCTCGAACCAAATCATCCAATGTTAAGCCTGGTTCAAACTTAAACATTTTTCCCTGTTCTTCCGTCACAGATCGGAAGAGCGGTT
>NZ_JBNGCJ010000404.1:0-7142 GCF_049974785.1 Vibrio genomosp. F10 str. 9ZD137 | reverse complement strand
GGCCCTTGATGTGACTGTTCAAGCTCAAATTATGGATTTGTTGAATGAACTGAAAGATGAGTTTAATACTGCAATCATCATGATTACTCACGATTTGGGCGTTGTTGCTGGCTCTTGTGACAAAGTGCTGGTGATGTACGCAGGCCGTACCATGGAGTACGGTAGTGTTGATGAAATTTTCTATGAACCGAGCCACCCATACGCAGAGGGGCTGTTAAAAGCCATTCCTCGCCTCGATACCGAAGGTGAAATTCTACCAACGATTCCAGGTAATCCACCTAACTTACTTCGTCTGCCACCGGGCTGCCCTTATCAGGATCGTTGCCACCGTGTGATGGACAGATGTATGAGTGAAGCGCCGATCCTTCAACCATTTGGTGATGGACGACAGCGTGCGTGTTTTTCTGACTGGGAGACTTGGACAAAATGAGCGAACAAAAATCATTATTGCTAGATGTTAAAAACTTAAAAGTACATTTTAGCATTGCGTCTAAATCTGCTTGGCCATGGTCAAAGCCATCAAATCTTAAAGCGGTCGATGGCATTGACGCTCGTCTATACGAAGGAGAAACCCTAGGTGTAGTTGGTGAGTCTGGTTGCGGTAAGTCTACCTTTGCACGTGCGATTATCGGGCTCGTTGAAGCAACCGATGGTGAAGTGGTGTGGCTGGGTCAAGACCTAACTAAAATGCATTCTGTGCAGCGACGTGAAACTCGTAAAGATATTCAAATGATCTTCCAGGATCCGTTAGCTTCTCTGAACCCTCGAATGACGATTGGCGATATCATTGCCGAACCACTTGAAACTTTCTACCCTGAATTGAGTAAGGACGAAGTAAAATCAAGAGTTAAAGAGATGATGACGAAAGTCGGTCTATTACCTAATGTAATCAACCGTTATCCTCATGAGTTCTCGGGTGGCCAATGTCAGCGTATCGGTATTGCACGTGCACTTATCTTGAATCCAAAAATGATAATTTGTGATGAACCGGTATCAGCTCTTGATGTATCGATTCAAGCACAGGTCGTAAACCTTCTTAAAGAGCTACAAAAAGAGCTTGGTTTGAGCCTGGTGTTTATCGCCCATGATTTGTCTGTGATTAAGCACATCTCAGACAGAGTGTTAGTGATGTACTTGGGGAACGCCGTTGAGCTGGGTGAAGCGCATGCCGTGTTTGCCGAGCCAAAACATCCTTACACGAAAGCACTGATGTCAGCGGTACCGATTCCCGATCCTCGTCTTGAAAGAGCAAAGAAAATCGAGATGTTGGAAGGGGATTTACCGTCTCCAATTAATCCGCCATCGGGTTGTGTGTTCCGTACGCGTTGCCCGAAAGCAACACAGGAATGTGCAGAGACGAAACCTACGATCCAAGGTAATGATGTGCACGCTGTATCCTGTTTACACGTGAGCATCTAAACTTCGTTAGTTCAGCCTGTGACAGGCTTAAGCGCGATTTCTTAAATGAATCGCGCTTTTTTTGTTTTTGGGTGTTTCCAAATGATAGCACGTGTTAAAACGCTGCTAAAAAATCTTACAGTCAAAGACATCTATAGTGGAAAAGAACCTATAAATAAAAGCCCTATCGAGAGGATAAGGCTTTGGAGTGAAGTATGTATGAAGATTACGATTTTGGTCTAAGGATGCCTTTAACTACGATAGAGTCATCACCAAAGATAAGTGCAGCTCTTTGCTGAACATCGCTTAACGAGATCTTATCAACTTGTGCTTGCGGATCAAAAAGAGGGTCTAAACCATAGCCATGAATGAGATATCTGGCGTAAAACCAAGCTCTTTGCGGTGCATCGTTGTCAATTGGCACAAGATCATTGACTAACTGGCTTCCCACTGCGGCGAGTTCTCCCTCACTAATGGTGAGTAATAGATCTCGAACAACGTTATCAATGGCCAATTCTACTTTTTCTACATCTTTCGGATCCGTGTCAGCGGTTAACATCCAATCACTGGCTAATTCGCTGTCTTGAGTGACTGAAAATGCATACGGGGCGTAATCTAAACTTAACTCTTCTCGCACATGTGTCGTTAAGCGTTGGGTAAGCATGCGCTGAAGCATGTCATCAATGAATATCTCCTTTGCACCACGCTGTTCAGTCTTAGGGTTGGTCATTCGCAGCAGATAGTGGCTGGTGTTTTCGGTGTTTGTCGAAACATCGATGCGTTCGTTTTGGTAATCCCGATAAGCCACAGTGAAGGGTTCATCATTGGTGCGAGTCAGTGGAATTGATGCGATGTACTTTCTGAGCAGTGGTGTAAGCTCTGAAGCGTCGACATTGCCGATGATAACAAGCTTATAGTTTCTATTTCTGGTGAAAAGATCACGATGAACTTGCTCTATTTGCAGAGAGCTTACTGCATCAATATCAGAGAGCTCTTGAAAGAAGTGCGGGCTAGAGGAGAAATAGCTGATATGGTTGAGCTCTTTGGTGAAAGGTCCGATTGGTGATGACAGGAAAGAAGCGACCGATTGGTGATACTCTTGCTTAACTGCTTCAAGCTGAGCTTCATCGATATTGATATCGGTAAAGACGGTGTGCAGCGCCGCAAAACTATCAGTCAGATTCTTTTGGTTACTTTGAAGTTCAATGCCATGTTGAGTAAAGTGGATAAATGGAATGAGCGACAAGTCGTGGCGCCTAAGATGAGAATCCAACGATGAGCCATCAAAGTCACCAATACCACTTCGAGAAACCGTATTAATCGCGATATCGCTTGCCACAAATAGCGTCGGGTCTAATGCTGTTTTTCCGCCTCGACTAGCCAAAACCATATGTATTTTGTTTCCAACGCTTTGGTCTTTCTGGTACCAAACCTCTACACCATTGGAAAGTGACCAGGTGTGAATGTTATGCCTTGAATCTAATGCTTGCTGACTTACGATAGAACCTGACATTTTCGGTGCGTTAAATGCTGTATTGGCGGCGGCTAACATGAGTGGTTTTTTGGCACGAGCATCGGTATTTTTCCGCCATTTCGGTGCTAAAGCAGTGACCTGTGAAATGTCTTCCTGTGGGTCGACACCAATGACCAGTTGATAATCAGAAGAGAGTAAGGTACGTAAATGGCGATTAATACTGCTAACGCTTAGATTCTCAGTCAGTGCCATTAAGTTTTGCCTATGTTGCTCTCGGTCTTGTGCAGGTTGACCCAAAATGAGAGAGGTGACTTTACCATCAGCATGTGTCTCAGCGTTGGTATTGTTCCAATCCGTATCTAAGTTATTCAACCGTGTTTGCCATTCACTGTTTACGAGTTCGAGTTCTTCTTGGCTGATCCCGAAGTCACGTAGCTCAGCAATGGTGGCTTGAAATAGTGATTGGTTGGCCTCTCTTGTTTCTGGAGGAAAGGTAATTTCAGTTAAGAAAAGACGCTGGTAAGGGAGCAAGTAATCTATCGAATATAGCCCCACAACTGGCAGTGCGGCATCCATAAAGCGAGTTGATAATCGTTGCCTGATCACGGTATGAGCAATCTCATCAAGCCAAGCTTCTTGTTGCGCTCTAACTGTAGTGGTAGCGCGATCACCACGATCGAAAACCATGCCGTAACTTGGGGTTTCATATTCTTCAACCGTGCTGATTAGATCGGTGAAGTTGTATCTTTGGCCGGTTGTGTTAGGTTCAAATTGAGTCTCTGTGGATGTCTCTTCCCAGTTCTCAAATTGCTGTTTGATTAATGATGAAATGTTACTTTGGTTAAAGTTGCCATAAATAACGAGTTCAGTTCGAGAGGGTTGATACCACTGGTCATAATAGGCATTCAGCGCTGAGAGAGAAAGGTTATTGATACTTTCTTTGGTGCCGATCGGGTCACGAGTATGATACTGAGTGCTTTCAAGTAGATGATCATAATACTTGTATGCGAGCGGTTGGTTTTCTGGTCGACTACGACGAATTTCACCCAGTACAACCCCTTTTTCTTTCTCGACTTCATCGCCCTCTAATCGAATGTGTTGGCTAATGTCGCCAAACCAGAGCAGCCCTTTCTCAAGCGAGCTATCATCAGAAAGATCGAGCTTATAGATCGTCTCGTGGAAACTGGTGTAAGCATTCAGGTCGGCCCCAAAGCTCGCGCCTGCTTGTTCAAAAAGCGCCACTATGTCGTTGCCTTTAAAATGCTTGGTTCCGTTGAAAGCCATGTGTTCTAGGAAATGGGCATAACCGAGTTGCTGTTCTGTTTCTTGCAAAGAGCCTGAATGGACAATCAATCGCATTGATACGGGGGCTTTTTCTGAATGCCTTAAGTGGTAAGTAAAACCATTCTCAAGCGTATGGCTAGACCAGAGTGGATTACTTTTCAGTGCAACCGGAGGAGGGGAAGAAGCGCAGCCGAGTAGAATGTAGCTAAATAGAGAAATTACAACCAGACGTATACAACATTTCATCATAGAAACCTCAGTGAATTTTACCTAAATGGCACTATAAAATAAATAATTTCAGTGAGTTATGGATTTCATGGTAGTGCTTTATGGGTGCGAGTGACTGTTAAAAATACTGAAAGCGTGATGTTGATTTGACTTACAATTGCAACAAAATCGAAGAGGAAATGAAGGATAATAAAAACCCTCGACATCACCAGGAGTATCGAGGGTTTTGTTTATTTTCTGTCTGTAAACGTTCTACCGATAAAAGCAGCGCGTTAAACGACACTCGGGCTCTATTAACCTTGAGTCGCTTGAATGGCTGTTAGTGCAATTGTGTAAACAATATCGTCGACTAGCGCACCGCGAGACAAATCGTTTACTGGCTTGCGCATGCCTTGAAGCATCGGACCGATAGACACTAGGTCTGCTGAACGCTGTACAGCTTTGTACGTTGTGTTACCCGTGTTTAGGTCTGGGAATACAAATACCGTTGCTTTACCCGCTACAGGAGAGTTAGGTGCTTTAGAAGCCGCTACGTTCTCCATGATTGCTGCATCGTATTGTAGAGGACCATCAATGATAAGGTCAGGACGCTTCTGTTGAGCAATTTTCGTTGCTTCACGAACTTTATCGACGTCTGCGCCTTTACCTGATTCACCTGTTGAGTATGAGATCATAGCAACGCGCGGGTCGATACCGAACGCCGCTGCTGAATCAGCCGATTGAATCGCGATTTCAGCCAATTGCTCAGCGTTTGGATCTGGGTTGATAGCACAGTCACCGTATACCAATACTTGATCAGGCAGAAGCATGAAGAAGATTGAAGATACAATAGAGGCATCAGGGGCTGTTTTGATGATTTGGAACGGCGGAACGATCGTGTTTGCTGTTGTATGAACCGCACCCGATACAAGACCATCAACTTCGTTATTCTCAAGCATCATAGTGCCTAGGAATACAGAGTCTTCCAGTTTTTCGCGAGCAACGACTTCAGTCATGCCTTTTTTGCCACGTAGCTCTACAAGACGAGCGACGTAGTTTTCACGAACAGCTTCTGGGTCGATGATTTCAACACCAGCGCCTAGCTCTACACCTTGTGCTGCTGCAACACGGCGAATTTCGTCAGGGTTACCAATCAGCACACAGCTTGCGATTCCGCGCTCAGCACAGATAGACGCCGCTTTAACAGTACGCGGCTCATCACCTTCAGGAAGAACAATGCGTTTGCCTGCTTTACGAGCGAATTCTGTTAGCTGGTAACGGAATGCTGGAGGGCTTAGGCGGCGAATACCTTGAACACCTTCAGATAGAGAATCAATCCAAGGACCATCAATGTGGCTAGCAACGTGATCGTTAACGAATTCGATACGCTCTTTATCATCTGCAGGAACTTCTAGGTTGAAACTCTGTAGGTTCAGCGATGTCTGCCAAGTGTTGCCTTGTGCTTTGAAGATAGGAAGACCCGTTTCAAATGCAGGCTTACAAAGCTCGATGATCTGCTCTGGCATGTCATAACCGCCAGTGAGTAAGATAGCACCGATTTCAACGCCATTTTTCGCTGCTAGAGCCGCTGCAACGATTACGTCTGGACGGTCAGCTGAAGTCACCAGTAAAGAACCAGGCTTAAAGTGCTCAACCATGTGAGGAAGAGAACGTGCACAGAAAGTGATGCTCTTAATACGACGCTTTTCAATTTCACCGGCATTGATGATTTCGGCGTTTAAGTGCTTCGCCATATCAATAGCACGAGTTGCGATTAGGTCAATGCTCCAAGGCACACAACCGAGAACGCGAATTGGGCTCGTGTTGAAGATTTGCATGACTTCAAGGTTCGCTTGTTGCGCACTGTCTGCATCGTCGAAGATTTCAGATAGGTCAGGGCGCGTGCGACCCGCTTCATCAACAGGCGCGTTGAATTTGTTGATGATAACGCCCTTGATGCTTTTGTTCTTAGTGCCGCCAAAGTTAGAACATGCGACTTCAATGCGCTCTTTAAGCTGAACAGGGTTGTCTGTGCCTGGTGTCGCCACTAAGACAATTTCAGCGCCTAATGTCTTCGCTATCTCCGCATTGACTTGGTTAGCAAATGGGTGCTTACGAGTAGGCACTAAGCCTTCAATTAACGTCACTTCTGAATCGTTGCTGACTTTGTTGTATTGTTCTACAACAGATTCTAGCAGCACGTCCATTTTCTCGTTACCGATCAAGTTTTCAGCAACAGAAATAGGCGTTGGCTGGCCAACCAGAATTGAGCTGTTCGCCGCAATAATCGTTGAGGTTAAATCTGGCTGATCTTTACCTGAACGTGGCTGTGCGATTGGCTTATAGAAAGAAACATTAACGCCCTTGCGCTCCATGGCGCGAAGAACACCCATGCTAACACTAGTCAGACCAACACCAGCACTAGTTGGGATAAGCATAATAGTACGAGACATATGCAAAACACCTTTATTTGAAAAAAAAGCCCAACGACTGATCCCTTAGTTCTCGATTAATCGAGCAATACGATCAATACCAAAGTCCCTTTGGAATAGCGGTTGAGCCCTTATGTATGTACAGAAAATAAGGCCAGTGGCATTCACTGGCCAAAAATAATTATAGTGCGGCTAGACGAGCGGTATCTTCAGCGATTACTAGCTCTTCATTCGTAGAGATAACCATTGCTGGGATACGGCTGTTCGCTGTAGTAATCGTTCCTTCGCTGCCGAAGCGAGCTTTTAGGTTAGCTTCGCCATCGACTTCAATACCGAAGATGCCTAGG
>NZ_JBNGCJ010000403.1:0-2298 GCF_049974785.1 Vibrio genomosp. F10 str. 9ZD137 | reverse complement strand
ACACGCATATCACCGACCACAATTTGATCATTGGTTGCATCGTAAAATACAGAAAAATCTTCACTGTTAACATTTAATCGTATTAGGCCAGTCGCCCCTGACGCTTTTAAATTATCGATGGTGTCTTCTAACGCTTCATCAATGTTCAGTTTAAAGGTCTCTTTACCACTTTGAATTTTACCATTGATATTAATGTATTCAGCGGTAATCGAGATTTTATCGGCATAGATGTGTGGGCCGCCAACGTTTCGATCAATCAAGTCACCAGCATTCTCGACCTTGTCTATGCCGTTGGTGCTGGTGGTTGAATTCCATTTGGCGTATTCAGAACCCGCAACAGAATAAGATGACCCCGGCGGAAGACTAATGACGGTAGAACCGCCCGTGACTAACGCAATATCTTTAGATTCAATATCAGCATTAATACTGATATCGCCCTTACCTATGGTAATCCCTTTATCTTCTCGCTCTTTTTGGTCAAGTGGGAGTTGGCCATTGATACTGCCACTTAAGCTGCCTATAACTACCCCCCCGGAAACATTCGAGATAGCACCTATCACACTAATAGAAGGCCAAGTGATCACCGTGTTATTGTCAGGGAAGCGCAGGGCTAATTCGGCACGAGCCAAGTCAATATCGACATCATTGACAATACTGATGAGTGGATCGTAGTCGACATCCGTATCCTGTCGTTCACCGTTAAGATAGACGCCACCGTTTTCTTGGGGGATCGTAATCGCCTTAATAACTAGCGACGCTGTGGTGTGGTTCAAAATATCGACAGAAGCATCTCCCGGGGCAACAACACTCCCTAGTTCTTCATAGCCGCCGGAACGAATATCAATTCTTCCCGCTTCCGCGTAGATATCATTAATAGTAATCACAGGCGTCTTAACCTGATTCGGCACAAACACGCCCGCTTTTACTTCCTCAAGCAGGCCCTCTTCTAATAACAATGCCTGAATTCTCGAAATTTCCGATTTATAGAATTTCTCTATGTTGGTATCAGCTGCATTGCCGTCGTTAAAGATGCTCAGTTGTTCTTCTGCATATTCTAAATCATCAAACAGTTCGGTACTCAAAGACGAAATAGATTCACTGAAGGTGATGCCTTCGGTTTTGGTGAATTGATTAACCGACCCATCATCATTCAAACTGGTAATTTCAATAGCCTGATGACGGCGAATGCCGGTTTCAAGAATCCCTGCATTACGAACAAAACCGATCGCGCCCGTAATCACATCGCCCCCAAGGTCAGCGGTTCCCCCCAGGGCAGAAGCCCAGTTGACGGTTTTAGTTTGTGCATCCATATCGGCGAAACCAAAGCGCTCTGCATGGAGGTTCATCTGACGAGCGGTTTTAACGTGCGCACCGGAAGCAATAGTGATCGTATTGGTTTGGGTAAGTTTGGCTAATGCATTGGCATCATCGACAGGAACAACACTTGCTGCAAAGCTATCGACTAACGCATGTACTTTGTAATCATCACGGTTAAATTCGGTATCGGTACCCGCAGAAATATTGACGTTTCCATAAGCCGTCAGTTCTGCACCCATATCGATTAGGATACTGTTGACTGGAGTAATGTTCGACTCAGCGTCTGTCACAGTGACGGAAATCGCGCCTGCAGAATCTGATTCTACCGAGCTGATCACGGTGCCCTGTCCACGAGCCGATATTTGAATATCGCCTTCACTGACTAACGTTGCATTTTGACCTACACGTACTGTCGCGAGCAATTGGTCGTCGGAAATGTTCACAGTGGCACCTGTTGCCGCAAGAGCGCCCGTCGCGTTGAGAGTGACTTTGTCGGTAATATCGAGATCATTCAGCGCATTTAGGGAAATACCATCATCATTTTGTGTCCCCCATGCTGTTAGTGATGCATGGTTTCCAACCTCAATAGCGGTTTCCATATCAAGGACGGTCCTGCTGTCGGCACCCGCAGCACTGGCTAAACCTGCGGCAACGGCATCAATTTCCCCATTTTGGTTCTTCCATGCTCTATTTATGGCATCAACATTGATGTCTGCTGCATTCACCACGAGTGCATCAGAGTCATCACTGCCGTCACCAAGTTTGACGATGACATCAGCCGTGACATCATGATCCACCTCAGCACCAGACCCCGACAACAAGCCGCCTGAAGCCGCCGTGATTTTTGCGTCAAATTTCGTAATATGCTCGGCTTTGGCATTTAATGTACCGGTACCGCCGTTTTCGCCTAGGGTAATTTCCGTTCCATCCCCGACTGAAATAAGCGTCGTACTGGTTGATTTTGTATCGGCTCCAACACCC
>NZ_JBNGCJ010000402.1:0-4497 GCF_049974785.1 Vibrio genomosp. F10 str. 9ZD137 | reverse complement strand
GATGGCCATAGCAAGCGCACCGCCTGCGCCGGTATTACAGCAACCAATGAAGTAGTCCATATCTCCAGACTTTACTCGCATAGCCGCGTCCATATCCGTCAAAATATGGCATTCAAATACACCCGGAGCGGATGCCTCGATCTGATCTCTAATTTGCTCTCGTTGCAAACCAGCGATGGCAATTTTTTTCATGTGTCGTCCTTTGTCATGTGTCGTTTTTTGTGAGCGTATGTGCTCTTTATCCAAACAAGCGTGTAGGGTTCGTTTGTAACATGGTGCTTATTTGGTGATCGGTGATCCCATGCTCTTTGAGCAGAGGAATAAATTCATCAATGAGGTAGCTAAATCCTAGGCCACCATTGCCTTTCAAATGCGATCGCCTTGTTATATCCATCGATAGCATGATTTGTTCTGCGTAGCCTCGTTCGCACAGAATGCGGAGTGATTCGGCGCGATGGGTATCGGGGTAATAGCTGTTTTTTCCTATCGTATCGAACTGGATGTAGCACCCTTGGTCGAGCATCCAAAGGATGTCATCTAAGTTGTCTCGTAAATCACAGTGCCCAATGGTGACTTTGTTCATTGGCACCGAGCAACTTTTGAGTAACTCAATTTGCGCTTTGCCCATCGTACTCATTGATTGATGAGTGGAAATAGGGCGTCCGGTCTCCAAATGAGCGATGGCAGCACCACGAAAGACGTTTTGTTCGGTTTCACTAAAGCCATTTTCACTGCTGCCAATTTCACCAATGACGCTTGCTTTGAGGTTTGAATTGTCTATCCCCACTTCAATTTCTTTGATCATTCCCTGAGCAATTTGTTGAACACTCATGGTGTAGAGTGAATCTGGGAAAAAGCCTTCGATGTAAAACCCAGTAGAGAGCAGTACATTGATACCCGTGTCGCTCATTAAATTTTCAATAAAATGAGGATTTCTACCCATAAAAGCATTAGTGACTTCAACGATGTTACGTACCCCGCGAGTTTGCAACGCCATCATTTCATCACACAGCAGTTGATACTGGTCTAGGCGGCAGTCGATATCGTCTTTCTGAGGTGACAAATCGATGTGTAGATGCTCATGGCAATAGGTGTAACCGGTACTGTCGATCATCGTTCTTATTCCTGATTTTGTAATGTTTTTCCAACTTGGTACAAGGAGTAGATATTGGCAATCATGAAGCTTTCTTCCGCTGTTGGAACCGCGTTTAAATCCATTGAACTAAGAACCTTGCTATGCAAATTCAAAACGATATCGACATCAGAATCTTCATATATTTCGTCAAGTACTTCAGAATCCAAACCTTCTTTGATGGCGTCACCTTGCCAAATACGATCAGCGGCGCGGCACAGGTGAGTCAATGCCATTTGGTATTGCTCATTATCGTGTGGCAGACCAAGCTCTTTGTCGATCAACGCTAAGGCTTGTAGCCCACCATTATGTGCCCTTTGGCTGATGGCATTGGCTTGTAACAAAAGGGCGAATCGTTGTTCCATGCTGGCTCCGAGTTGTTCCATGTTGGTTCCTAGTTCCATGTTGATTTCTATAGTCTGTCATTTATTGACGGTCGATATTCGCTAGTAACTAGGGATGATCGTGCCTTCCACAACCGCATTTTGATGTTCACGCAATTGATCGGTTCTCAATAGTTTTCTCAACAAAATAGTCAGATGTGATGAAGCTCCATTGACTAACATCACGGCCTCTGAAGCGTCTCGACAAGCCGGCACGTGACTCAGGGAACGTTCATCTAAGTCATATTTTTCCATCTCAATCGCTTCTGGTAACCAGACCACGGCGTCGATATCACCCTTGGTTAAGTGAGCTAAACTCTCCCCATAATGTATTTCGACTATTTCAATGTCCTTATCAGCAAAAGCTTGGCTTGTTAATATTTTTTGATCGGGTGAATCTGGATCAACACCGACACGGCGAATGTTCTCGTAGCGGCCTTTTTTGAAAATCAGCCGATGTTCGTGTGAATAGGAATGTGCACCCAAATCAATGGCGGTGACCAAACCACTCGCTAGCTCTTTGGCTGCTAGTTTCGACATAATCGCTACATCATATGTCCCATTTCTTAGGCATTCAGCGCGAACACTTGCCCCTCGCATATGGGCAAAATAAAGCGGTAAATCTCCAATTTGTGCTTTTAAGCCACTAGCTAGGCCTTCGTAATGACGGGTATAAGGCAATGGCATTGCACACACCACATTGCTTAAACCCGCACAGCCAACTAATTCTCTGTAATCCAATTGAGTGATAAAGGTGCCGTTGCGACCTTGTTTTGAAAGCATTACGGCGCCACGCTGCTCTATGGTTGTGAGCGCTTTTTGAATAAAGCCGACCGATACAGAAAACTCTTCAGAGAGTGAATCAATCGTTCTTAGACGATCGCCTTCTGTCGTGGTCATCAGGTATTGGGCGATGCTCATGATCGCCGAGCCTTCTTTGCTGATGTAATTAATGGGCATATCTATTTATCTTCATTATTTTGAAGATAAGGTAAACTATAATTTGCTCAATAAAAAGTCACAAGAGTTCAAAACGTGAGCTATCTCGATATTTATCAGGGAAACAACAACGTAAAACGATCGTTATCGGAAGGAATTTTCTTTGAAAATATTAGGTTAATAGAGAATTATCATGACTTAGCGGAATCGATGGCGAAACTCAGAGGGTGTCATGGTTTTCAACTCTTTGAATTGACGATTGAAATTAGACAGGTTTTTGAAACCGGTTTTTTCTGCGACCAGAGCGATAGGAAAACGGGTGTTAATGAGCAGTTCGCATGACTTTCCGATTCGATACTGTTTCAGGTGCTCAGAAAAGCTCATCCCATAGTGCCTCTCAAACATCCGATAGGCAGAGCTTTCGCTCATGTGGAGTTTTTGGCACAAGTCGGATATTTTAATGCCCTGACTGTAATGGTTTTCAATATATCGAGATGCTCTCTCAATACGCTGGTTTAGCTCTGAATCTTCCGATACGGGTTTAATGCGATACGGTGTTGTTGATAGCTTTTCTGAGTGGGTGCCTTCAGACAATTCTATCAATATTTCAATGACCTTTACCGCTTGATAATGACGATCCAGCTTGGTGACTCCCTCAAGTAAAGCGGCGACCTTTTTTGTTGTCGCACTATCAAAAGAAAGCCCATAAGCCGAATTATCCAATAGGCGTTTGATGTCTCTTGCTTCAGGCAGCAACTCGATTAAGCGCTCTAACCAATGATGAGAGAGCCAGACAATGATCGTATGATGATGGTAATCGTCTTTGGTGCTTTTCCCTGCCAACATATGCGGCACACCTGGACCATAAAGAAGTAATGTGTTGTGGTGTATATCACCTATGGCATCCCCTGCAAAAAAGCTGCCCTGGAACGCGTTGTCTGGATCAAGGTATAGCACCAACTCATATTCTGAATGATAGTGCCACGAACAAGAAACCTCATCCTTTTCAGCGAGACAGTGAAACTCTCTTACTACCCAGTCAAAGCTTGGTGTATTGAGGACGCGTTCTTTAAATGGTTTCATGGTTATACCAACTTTTTTTTTTAGGCGCTAGATTAATTGGATAGGCCTATTCTGTCAAAGAATGGAGAAAAATTGAACGAATAGTATTAAAGGTGGCTCGAATAACATCAATCATATTCATAATCATTGAGTAGACTGTACCGAGCGCAAAAAGTCCGATTGGGGCTTTTTCTAAAGATTAGGTTTTGTACTATGCAAGATAATAAAATGGCCATGTTGTTCATCTTCACCGCATTCGTTACCGGGCTATGTGGTGCATTTTTCTATCCTCTGTCGAGCTTATTTATCGTCGAGGAATTGGGTGCAACACCTATGATGCTCAGCGCTTACATGACGTTGGTGGTCGTGAGTTCTGTTTCTGTGTCCCATTTTATTGCCAAACGGTCTGATAGCCATTGGAATAGAAAAACGATTTTGATGGTTTCACTCACCAGCTATTTGATTTTGGTATCGAGCTTTATCGTGATTCGAGATTACTGGTTAGCGATTGCGGTCGCGGTGGTGTTTGGTAGTGTGAGCGGGGCTTCGTTTGGCCAGTTGTTTGCGTTGGGCCGTGAATACGGTGATCGTCATGTGGCCAACAGTACGAGCTTTTTAGCCAAAATGCGGGCAGGATTGGCCATTGCCTGGGTGTTTGGTCCGCCTATGGCTTTTATGCTGAAGGCTCAGTTTGGCTTTGGTGCGACGTTTGCCGTATCAGCGATAACGGTGTCGGTCGCGATACTGGTTATTGCGAAATATATTCCGGGTAATGTCGTGACAAAAGAGGAACGTGCCGAGAAAGTCGATCATAAACCATTGAGTGGCATGGTGATGCTTTATTGTTTGATTGTTGTGTGCGCGTTTTCGGCGAACAATCTGTACATCACCAGCATTCCGTTGTATCTCTCTCAGGAGCTAAAAGTCAATGTGAGCTGGCTGGGGCTTTTATTTGGCATGGCGGCCGCGTGTGAAATCCCC
>NZ_JBNGCJ010000401.1:0-8672 GCF_049974785.1 Vibrio genomosp. F10 str. 9ZD137 | reverse complement strand
TCGACGGCCTGAATCAAACTTGTACTGCCAGCGAGATTAAAACAATACTGCTGCCCATCAGATTGCACTTGCTCAATAATTTTGGTTGTCACTTCTCGATCTTTGGCTGAACCAAATAGCCACACTTGATAGCCGAGTTCAATCATCCTAGAGGCAACTGCAGCAAAGTGATTATCGGGCCAACGTTTGGCAGGGCCAAATTCAGCGCCAGGGCACAAGCCAAGAACGGGCCGACTCAAATTTAAACTAAATTCGTCCATCGCTGACGACTGTGTTTGCTCTATGACTTCTAGCTTTGGAAACGGCAAGCCTGATAGCTCACCCAAGCAACCACTGCCCGTCATTGTTTCTTTGGTATGCGCTAATGCCACATATCGCTCAAGCATGTATTGGAACGATTTTTTGTTGGTGCGAATATCATTAAGAAGCCCATAACGCATTTCACCTTTCCAGCCAACTCGCTTAGGTATTCGAGCAAACCAGGGAATGAGCGCAGATTTCGCGGAATTAGGCAGTGTATAGGCCATGTCATATTTTGAATTTTTCAATGACTTACCTAACGAATATCGAGTTTTCAGATCAAACTGACCATGACCCAATGGCATTTCAAGGGCTTGATTAACCTCTGCCATGCGCTCTAGTATTGGCTTACACCAGGCCGGAGCCAATACGTCAATGAGGGCGTCAGGATATTGTTTTTTTAGTGCCATGTATAAGCCTTGAGACATCACCATGTCCCCTACCCATGACGGGCCTATTACCAGTATTTTCATAGTCTTCTATTTCTTACGGTTCTGGTTCTTGCGGTTCGGGTTCTAACTGTTCTGGTTATTATCATGCTGGTTTTCATTAACGTATTGACCGGATAATTCGAAGTAACGCTCAAGCGTTTTAATGCAAATAAGTTGCTCTAATTTTTCATCTTTAAATGGCGCGACATAGTCATGAGCGTTCTTAATGATCTTCTCAGCTTCTTCTGGATGATCTAGGTAATATTGAATCTTTTCATCAAAATCTGACCAATCACCTTTTACTTCAATATAGTGAACACCCGCTTTTAGTGTGCCTTCCATAAACCAAGTCTCGTACTTCATTTTAGGCGTAATAACGACAGAGTTAGACGACATCGCCCATTTTAAATTTGACGCAACATCGTTGCCTTCTAAACAGATCAGAAACTTATATTGAAGTTGTTCGTCAACCGACATAAACGGCTTCTGCCATTCTGGATTCTTATCACTAGAATTAGATTGTCCTGCATCCACTAAAGGGTGTTCGAACATTTCCTGCATGAAGCGGAATCGGTGAGGTTGCGTGACTGCTCCACGAAAAACAGCCATATTTTTTTTATCTGAATACTTGAGTTTATCTTTTACAAAACGAAAGTGACGTCGTTTGTCTAGCTTGAAAAGGACGGAGTTTCTATTGTCACCTTCTATTGGACGAGCTTTGAACAAGGTAGGGACAGGCTCTATGTGGGTTTCATCACCAAAGTAGTAATTAAATCGTAAGTGTTTTGGAAAATAATAGAGAAACTCTTTGAGATCAAAATAGTACGAGGTGAAGCCTTTACGCTTGTAACTCGATATCTGTATTGTTGATTGTATGCTAGCAGCTTCATCAAAGTTACAATAATAGTTCACCCGTGTATCGATATAATTCTGATTTACGGCATCATTAATTAGCTTGTTTTTTTTTCTGACGAAAAATTCTTGGGTGCATAACGATAACAGTAAATGTTTAATGTAATATCCGATTTTCATTCTTCCGCCTTATCATTAAAATAGCGACCCCAAGAGGAACAACAAAGTATATAACGCTTTGTGGGTGTATATTATTATATTCAGACAAATTAACTATAAATTGCAAGATACACAGGCTAAAAATAAGAAGGAACTTTACATTCTCACTTCTATACATAATTATAGGTAATACCAATATAGAGAAAAATAGTGAAATACCAATATATCCATACCTCACCAGAATATCTAAGTAACCATTATGAAAATGCTGTTTCGCAAGGAAATAGACCGTCTGACTCATTCTTTCATCTTGATTAATGACAGATAGGGCCTCTAGAAGGCCATTTTTTCCGTAACCATACCATGGCATATTACCCAATAGCTCACTACCAACTTTCCATAGTTGAAGCCGATAACCAATTGAAGTATTTAAATCCCCTGAAAAAATACTCTTGAGTTCTGAATAAGTATTAATTATTCGGAAGAATATATCTGGAAAAATCACATATGAGACGGTTAATACAAGCGATAAAGAAAGGAAAATAAACAAATAATTTTTATTGAGTGTTGCCCGATAGAGAAAGATAAAACCAAACGTGACAACAGCAGAAATAGCTACTATTGGCCCACGAGATTGAGCACCAAAAATAGAGGCAAAAATAAATATAACAGTTAGTAATAACAAAAACCCTGTTAAGGAAAATCGCTTACTTGATATCAAAAAAAACAACGTTAATATCGCCACTACAGAGAAATTGTAAGCTAAAGGAATAGCGTTTACTTCCCAGTAACCACGTTCAACACCTATATTATAACTAAACACATAGTAAATAAAACTCAAAGAGGCCAAAAACAACAAAATAGCCATCTGCTTTATTTTAATACGGTCACAATTGAAAAACAAAATGTAGATTACACTTGAAAATAGAGAACGTATAAAACCAGAATCGGCACCATTAATTATATAAATAATCGAAAGCCACCCACCAAAAATCATTACAACCCATAACCAATAATTTTCACGGATATTTTCAGCCAAAACCGACACACCAGAAAAAAGCAAAGAAAAAATAGAAAACAATATAACAAAAGCGACAAATAACATATCGCCTTTTCCATTAAAATGCATAAAAACAAGCATATAGATCAATGGTAAATATTGAAAAAAAGATAGAGTTTTTTCTTTCCAACTAGTACTTATTAACATTTTTAAAAACCCTAATAACTCTATTATTCACATGTGACCAAACAAATTTCTTATGTAAGCACTTGAGCTTGTACTTCACTAACTGTATCAACCCTTGCTTTTCTTCATTAACTGAGCTTTCAAACAAACCAGATTTACTTCCTTGGTGAACCAAAGATGGTTCTGACCAATAAAGATTGAACCTGATAGCATCACGATGTTCACTTTGATAAGTATCGATTGGTAAAGTTGTTCCATTTTTCTCAATAAAGGTGACAAGCCTTGTAGCTGCTTCTTTATCAATAATGTAGGCACCACACATTTTAGTATAATTGGCTAAATAGATTTTTTGGTTTCGCTTTCTAAATCGATACGGGACAGAAAGATAGGCATCTTCAATATTGACAAGATAGTTAGATTCACTTTCTAGTTCTTTCAAGATAAGATCTAATGATTCACTAAACCCGCGATTAAGTAGTACATCATCCTCAAAAATAAGCGCATGTTTTAAGTTTTTATCTACGATTTTTTTACAAGCTAAATAGTGCTTATAAAAGCATGAGTGCTCAGCTGCTGTTCGAAGGCTCCCTTTAAATATTGAATTTAAAACCTCAGGAGATAGGTCTTTAATATCGCCCTTTAGAACATACTCATAACTTTTTATGCCACTTTCAGGCAGGTGCTTATCAATATGAGCTCTTCGATCTTCATAACCTTCACTAACGTGAATGATGAACACATGCTCAATAGGTTGCGTCATACCTATTATTCCATACTACTTAACTAAGCCCGTCAGTATACAGCACTGAAACTGCACAATCACGAAAAAGCTAGGCTACAGGTATGAAGTGTTACTCAACACTCGCAATTCCATGCTGGCCTTGCTGAATGAGCTTATATTTTGTATTAAAGTAGTCTAGTTAGTATAATTATTAGAAATATCAAAAGATGAAGTCATACTGCATAACCCTAAACGGCTGCGAGGATCGCCAAGCCACCACAAAAAAAGTACTCACTAAAGCGCAGCTCGAGGTTGAATTCTTCATCGGTGTTGATGCACGAGTAGATACCCACCCTCTGCTAAACCGTAACAGAGATAAAGAATTCTTATACAACATTGGCCGCCCAGCAGCCGTTGGCGAATTTGGATGCTATGCCAGCCACTTCCTTATGTGGCAGAAGTGTGTAGAGCTTAACGAGCCTATTATTATTTTTGAGGATGATTTCGATATTGATGCTGCAATGTTTCAGAATACGTTACAGATAGCCGAAGAGCATATCGACAAATGCGGCTATATTCGAATTGAAAATGCCGACAATCACGATATGTTCTATCAAGTTCGTACTTATGGTGAACAGCGATTAGTTAAATACCTAAAAATCCCACAATGCATGACGGCCTACGCTATCTCACCTAAGTGTGCCAAAGCATTTATAGAACACAGCCAAACTTTTGATTACCCTGTTGATGTGTTCTTACGTAATGCTTGGATTCATAAACAGCCCATCTTTGGTGTTTGTCAATCTGGGCTGTGGGGAGGAAACAAACCTTCTATCATCGGCAACCGGAAACGATCAGGTAAGAAAAACTACTTCATCGCAGTGATGAAAATTATCAATAAGGTTAAAAATATGACGCTTAACCTTAAGACTAACTTCTATCACTTAGCCGTTTTAGGAAACGAGTACAAACCCACCAAATGGTGGAAAGGCTAAAAACTAAACGCTAAACGCTAAACGCTAAACGCTAAAACAGTAGCCTTGCTTTAGCGCTGGCACACACCACAAAAAAACGTATTACGTTGCCCAATTTTTTGCTCTTCAACCAAAGTGCTGCAAATTGGGCATTTCTTTCCTGCCCTGCCATACACTTGCAATTCTTGAGCAAAATACCCCGGCTTACCATCGGCTTGGGCAAAGTCTTTTAACGTTGTTCCACCTTGTTCGATGGCTTTGGATAGTACCTGTTTGATTTCGGGCACCAGCACGCCCCATTCTTTTTTTAGAATTTTACCCGCTTGCCGAGTCGGGTGTAATTTGGCAGAAAACAACGATTCACAGGCATAAATATTCCCCACTCCAACCACATTTTTGTTATCCATGATGAATTGCTTAACGGTCACCCGCTTGCCTTTTGCTTTGGTAAACATGTATTCAGCATTGAATTCATCGGTTAACGGCTCTGGGCCAATGTTCGCTAATACTGAGTGAGACTCACCTTTTTCAATCCATAACCAACAGCCGAAGCGACGCGGATCGTTATAACGTAAAATTTTTCCATTAGTGAGTTTAAGATCAACATGGTCATGCTTTGCTGCTTCGAAGTCGGCATCTAACACTCTCAATGATCCTGACATCCCCAAATGAACAATAGCGCTACCAGCGTCGGTTTCAATGATCAGGTATTTTGCTCTTCGAGATATGGTTCGAATCACTTCCCCTTCCATTTTTTTTAACTCTTGTGGGATATCCCAACGCAACTTAGGTGTTCGAAAAGTCAATGAATGGATGGTTTGACCGATAAGGTGTGGGCTGATTCCCATTCGGCTCACTTCGACTTCAGGCAACTCAGGCATGAGCTACAACTCCTTGAAAATAGATGATAATGGTGACCTAAGAGCTAGGAATTAGGTAATTCACTTCAACAGAAAGCGCAATCCACTTTTCTTGCCAATTTTTTAATAACCAGAATTGAGGCGTCTGATAGTAGGTGATCCTTTGTGGCTCTTCTTGATCCGCATACCAAACTTCTATGGTCTGTGGGTTGATCAAGGTCGGATTCAACGCTTGGCGTGTTTTGTCATCGACTTCCGTTCCAACAAGCGCTTGCCATCTATCCGCTAACTCTTCTGGCGCAACATTACTAGGCACGCTAATTCGCCACCGACCTTGATTTTTTTCTAAAGACCACTGGCTAAAGTGAAGAGATTGAAGCTCTGCGTCTGGATTTAATAGATAAGGATAAGGGCTGTGTGGCGGCTCAATTAAGTACGTTTTGATGATCGTCGGAAGGTACAGCACACCGATAAAGCACACAATGGCCAGCATCAAGAGGTTATTCCAACGCTTGCGACGGGCTGGTGAGACTCGCATGTTCATTCCCTATAAATACATTCGTTTATCTAACGAGTATAAGGGATTGAGGGTGGAAAAAGGAAAAAGGATGGCAATAGGATGAAGATAAGATGAAAAGAGGACGGAAGATGGGGTTAAAAGAAGGCGAAAAAGGAGGAAAAGAAGATGGAAGACAAGGTGGGAAGAAGATTAAAAGAGGGAGAAAAGAAGAAAAGTTAGACGTTAATGGTTGCGGTGGGTAAAAAATGAATGGTTGTAGAAACTAAAAACCCAGCTCGAAAGCTGGGTTTTATGCAATCTTCTCTAAACAAGAAGCTTTAAAGCGTTAATATCAATTACTTGATTTTAGCTTCTTTGTACATAACGTGTTGGCGAACTACTGGATCAAACTTTTTGATCTCAAATTTGCCTGGCATGTTACGTTTGTTCTTGTCAGTTGTGTAGAAGTGACCTGTTCCAGCAGATGATACTAGACGGATTTTCTCACGAATGCCTTTAGCCATTGTTCAATTCCTCTTAAACGTTTTCGCCACGTGCACGGACATCAACAAGTACAGCATCAATGCCTTTCTTATCGATAATACGCATGCCTTTAGCAGTTAGACGTAGTTTAACAAAACGTTTTTCGCTCTCTACCCAAAAACGGTGAGTTTGTAGGTTCGGCAGAAAACGACGCTTGGTAGCATTGCGTGCGTGTGAACGGTTGTTACCCGCTACTGGACGCTTACCAGTTACTTGACATACTCGGGACATGAATGTCTCTCCAAATCGTTTCAGCTCGATATCAACCTTGGTGGCCGAACCTCTCCATCAAAGATGAATTTAGAGGTAAAAACCAAAATGGAAAATCCATTCAAGGCTATCAAAGGTCGCGCATTATACTAACTTGACGTGCATTGCTCAAGACCCGAACAGATCCTTTTTACCGGATTTCGTGATCTTTTTTTGAACATCGCAGCTTATTGAGTAATCGAGGCTGATTTAAGGTTCTAAAATGTGGCGGGAATGATAGCAGATTTTTATCAACTAACAAGCCAAAATGTGATTCAAATCCAACCACGTTCGGCAAAGGAGACCACTTCGCCGTCACCAACCACAAAATGGTCGAGGACTCTGATGTCGACTAAAGACAGTGCATCCGTCAGTTTTCTCGTGATCCGCCTATCCGCCTGGCTAGGCTCAGCAACGCCTGAAGGGTGATTATGGGCAAGGATTAATGCAGCGGAATTGTGCTCTAATGCTCGCTTTACGACCTCTCTGGGGTAGACCGACGCCGCATCAATGGTCCCTTCAAACAAGATTTCATCTTTTATTACTCTGTTTTGATTATCTAAAAAGAGCACATGAAAGGCTTCTCGCTGGCGATCTCTCAATACGCTCGACAAATAAAGCTTGGTTTGCTGAGGGCTACTGAGCGCATCGCCACGTTTTAACGTTTCGGCTAAATAGCGCTGTGTCATCTCTAATACTGCTTGAAGTTGAACGAATTTGGCTTCCCCCAACCCTTTGTGATGACAAAACTGATCTTTGGAGGCTGAAAATAGCCCTCGCAGTGATCCCATCTCTTTGAGCAATACGTCGGACAGTTCGAGAACATTCATCCCTTTGGTTCCCGTTCTTAGAAAAATGGCCAACAGCTCAGCATCGGTTAATGAACCCGGCCCGTTGGCTAATAGCTTTTCTCTTGGCATCGATTCTGCGGGTAATGCTTTAATACTCATAACGACATTCACTTCTATCTATATTAAAACTTAAATTAAAATAATGGATGTCGATACAATAAAAGCCGCGCCGCTATTTATCTTGTCTAGCGATGATCGTTGAGAGTGAACGATGACAACCATGCAACTGTGATGTTCATTATTGCGCAAGAACAGGACTAGTCACAAAATAGAGCTCCATGTTATCTTAGCGGCAGAATTTTCGAAGGAAAACATCATGCAAACCCTAGCAGGAAAAAAGATTCTATTGGGCATCAGTGGCGGTATTGCCGCGTATAAATGCGCAGAACTCACTCGCCGCCTTGTTGAGCGCGGAGCACAAGTTAGAGTGGTAATGACCAGCGCAGCCAAAGAGTTCATCACACCTTTAACGATGCAAGCGGTCTCGGGTAACACCGTATCAGAAAGCTTATTTGATCCTGCGGCTGAAGCCTCTATGGGCCATATCGAGCTGGCGAAATGGGCTGACCTTATCTTACTTGCGCCTGCTACTGCTGATCTTATCGCTCGAATTTCAGCGGGCATGGGAAATGATCTTCTCAGTACGTTAGTACTTGCTACGGATTCACCGATTGCAGTATCTCCTGCTATGAACCAGCAGATGTACCAAAATATCGCGACACAAGAAAACATCGCGACCTTAACAAAGCGCGGCCTCAACATTTGGGGACCAGGCTCTGGCGAACAAGCGTGTGGTGACGTTGGCCTTGGCAGAATGTTAGAGCCAATGCAGCTTGTTGAGCGATGTGAACAATTTTTTAAACCTCACGCTCAGCCGTTAACAGGAAAATCCGTATTGATTTCAGCGGGCCCGACTCGCGAAGCTATCGATCCCGTCCGGTATATTTCCAACCATAGCTCTGGAAAAATGGGCTATGCACTTGCGCAAGCGGCAATAAATTTAGGTGCAGACGTGACTTTGGTTAGTGGGCCTGTTTCGCTTACCAA
>NZ_JBNGCJ010000400.1:0-714 GCF_049974785.1 Vibrio genomosp. F10 str. 9ZD137 | reverse complement strand
ACCAATAATAGACCCGGTTCCGAATCTTAACGTGCCCGCCAACGACGATGCAGTCCCCGCCATATTTGGATAACCACTGAGCAGTAAGCCCATCGTATTGCTGCCTATGGTTGAAATAGTGCCGATAAATAAGACCACAAAAGGAACCGTTCCCCATAATCCTAAATCTAGCAACCAACTGCCCAATAAACCGATGCCAGCGATAAGCTGAATAACCAATCCAAAGCGCAGCATAGCGTGCGACCCTACCCGCTTAACAAGCCGACCATTAATACTCGTCATAATAATCATAGCGACAATATTAAGGCCAAAAAGGTACCCGAACTGATCGGGACGAACACCATAAATATCAATATAAACGAATGAGCCACCTGTTAAGAAGGCAAACATCCCAGCAAAAGAAAATGCACCTGAAAATATTAGCCCCATCGCGGTCGGGTTACGAAATAGACCCAAGTAGTTACGAATTGTCGTACCTAAGCGCAACGGGTGCCGTTTTTCTACTGGCAAGGTTTCTGGAATTTTCCAAACCACAAGCAAAATCACCACAACAGCAAAAACAGCCAACACCCAAAAAATGGAGCGCCAACCAAACCAGATAGCGAGGTGCCCGCCAATCATAGGCGCAAGAAGAGGAGCAATGGTCATGACGAGCGTGACAAAAGACATCGCTCGAGCGAAGTCATCCCTGTCGAAAGATCGGAAGAGCGGCTC
>NZ_JBNGCJ010000399.1:0-14372 GCF_049974785.1 Vibrio genomosp. F10 str. 9ZD137 | reverse complement strand
ACCGCTCTTCCGATCTAAAGCTAGTGGGCCGTGCTGAGTAAAGCGTTCAAATGCACGTCCTGAATGATCCTCTCGGCTGACAACGTTGGCAATGACAGCAGATTGCTGATAATCATATTGATAGAGATCTAGCCCAACTTGCTGGCAACATGTCGACATGGCACCATCGGCGGCAACCAACAACTTAGCTTTAATCTCGGTACCACTAGAGAGCGTTAATTTAACGTAATCAGCTTCTTGCTTAACCTGAGACACAGAGTCCGGACAAAGAAAATCGATATCTGAGCGGATTAACATTTTGGACTGGTAAATTTGTCCAATATCGGCAAGCTCGACCACATACCCCAACGCCTCAACACCCACATCAGCTTGGTGAATGTCGGTCATGCCTAAGTGAGTACGATCAGACACATGAATGTGACGAATGGCGGTTGCTACTGGTTTTATCCCATCCCAAAGGTTATAGCTCTTTAGAATGTCCACCGTCCCCGAAGAAAGAGCAATAGAACGAGAGTCAAAACCAGGATGAGCATGATGATCAGTTTGATACGACTCAACAACTGCAATCGACAGGGTTTGTTTACTCAGCTCAGATAACGCTAACGCTAAGGTTGCGCCCGCCATCGCTCCACCAGCGATAACCACATCGTACATTTTCATTGGCCCTGCTTTTTTATCAACATCTTTATCACCATCGTATCTATCACTGATTGTTCATGACGAACCGCGTGCTTATTTATCATGGACAATAAACATCTCTTCTTTTACCTATTAGAGCTTGAATTGGCTGACAGTTCTAATGCAGTGTTGGTTTTTTTGAACTTTCTTTCTCTTTAACACCATATTCGGCATTAATAGTGAGAACGCACACTTTCACATGCTCTATTACCTGCTCTAATAACAGAGCTTGCTCTTCAATATCATCATCTTCATCGATACCAAGCTTGGCCATTTCTTCCAAGTCAGCTAGGACTTCTTTCACATCCAAAGGGGCTTTGTTTAATTTCGTTCCAACCAACCCAAGCCCCGAGATAAAGTGATTGATCCAATCGGATACGCCATCGGCAAGATCAAACACGGTGGCACTGGCTTCTTGATCTGGCAGTAACAGGGTTAACTCAAAATCAGAACCGGCTAATTCTTTCGACGTCGCATCAAAAATTTGCTGAGCGATTTGTAGCGCTTTATCGGGCCAACCCATGCCATCATTTGTGTAATCGAAGATCAGAGGTTGCCAGCTTTTATCGGTTACCGCTAAGCCTCCACATAACATTCCGGTCAATAAACCGTGGAGTTCTGAAGGGTTAACGGCCAATGTGGCAGACTGCAACTCCGTTGCACTTGAAAGGTATGCTGGTAATGTCATTTCGCTCATGATTAGGCCTGTTTTTCTAATAGTATTTATCATTCTAACATTTCGTCGTTACAGGCGAAAATAGAGATAACGGCATTATGGTTAGCTTTCACCCGATTTGCCCAATAACTGTGTTCTTAGCACTTGTTTTACACACCTGTTACGGGAAAAGCTTGAATGTTATGAGCGGTTTTTCTATAGTTTCCGACTCGGTGATTGCATTGATTGCCATCATCCTTAATTACGCACCATCCAAAGTTGCAAGTATGACGTTGCAAGAGTAGAGTTGAAGCATAATGAGTAATCAAGCGGTAGACGTTAAAATTTTAGGCAAATTGACTCGAGTGAACTGCCCTCCTGGGCAAGAAGAGTCTTTGCAACACGCTGCTATCGACCTTGATAAACGCCTGAGTGAGCTTGCAGAGCGTACGAAAGTCACCAATGAAGTTCAGCTACTGACCTTTGCTGCTCTAAATATTTGCTATGAGCTACACAGTAAAAATAAAGACGACCAATCCCAGCAAAGTAAACTTACCGAGAGAATGGAACTTCTCTCAGCATCATTAGATGAGGCGTTAAGCAAAGTCACTCAAGAACAGCAATAACCTTGTTGTTACACTTTGCCATACAGATAAACGTTATCGTTTAATCTGTGACCATATTTACCCTGGAGTGTTTGTCAGCAGGATTTAAGTCCCTGAGCCGATAAGCAATACCCTAGGGTTAGTATTCGATGACTATTGAGCAAGCTCGGCTCGTACCGAGAAGCCTACGGCCACCTTTGCTGACCCGCCTTGAACCAAATGGTTCAAGGGCCACAATCCTCAACGGCACTCTGGGGTATCCTATTCGATACCTGCTACACAATAGGCGGAAGCATGACCTTATCTCGACAAGCGATACGATCACAAATCCGGACAGCACGAAATCAACTTCACTCTGACACTCAGCATCAAGCTGGAATCGACCTTATTCAGCAATTCTCGACCCTACCAGAGTGCTCAGCAAGTTCTCATATTGCGCTTTACCTTTCAACGGATGGTGAAATTAATACCACGCCACTGATTGAATGGTTATGGGCACAAGGAAAATCCACTTACTTGCCAGTATTGCACCCCTTTTCAAAAGGGCATCTGCTCTTTTTGCACTACACCCCAACAACGCCCTTAGCCCTGAATAGATACCAAATTGTAGAACCTAAACTGAATCAAGCCTTAGTCAAGCCTGTGGCAGAACTTGACCTTATCTGCACACCACTGGTTGCCTTTGACTCAACAGGACAACGGCTTGGTATGGGTGGAGGCTATTACGACCGAACACTAGAAACTTGGTTTAAGCACAAACAAGGGCCGGTGCCTATTGGGCTTGCACACGATTGTCAGTATATAGAGACGCTACCGAGTGAAATATGGGATGTGCCACTACCAAAAATAGTGACACCAAGCAAAGTATGGCAATGGGAATCTTAGGCTAATACCGTTATAATCGCGCCGCAAAAATCGGTTAATTATTGACATTAACGTTCGCATTAACCAGTCGCATTAACCATTCGTATCCAATACTCATATTAACGACTCGCAGGGGATGAGCATGACTCAAGATGAAATGAAGAAAGCAGCCGGTTGGGCAGCGCTAAAGTTTGTAAAAAAAGGCAGTATTGTCGGCGTAGGTACAGGCTCTACAGTTAATCACTTCATCGATGCTCTTGGTTCGATTAAAGATGACATTAAAGGTGCAGTATCAAGCTCAGAAGCTTCAACAGCGAAGCTTATCGAACTTGGTATTGAAGTCTTTGATTGTAACGATGTAGAAAAGCTGGATGTCTACGTGGATGGGGCTGACGAAATCAACGCAAGCCGCGATATGATCAAAGGCGGCGGTGCAGCGTTAACCCGTGAAAAGATTGTTGCCGCCATTTCTGAAAAATTCGTCTGTATTGTCGATGGAACAAAAGCGGTAGATGTACTGGGTACATTCCCACTCCCTGTTGAAGTCATTCCAATGGCACGTGCCCACGTAGCACGCGAACTCACCAAGCTCGGCGGCAACCCTATTTACCGCGAAGGTGTACTCACAGACAATGGCTGTGACATTCTTGATGTACACGGTCTAAGCATTACTGACGCAAAAGCGTTAGAAGAAACCATTAATGCGATCGTGGGGGTTGTAACAAATGGCCTATTTGCTCGTCGTGGTGCTGATGTGGTTATCACCGGTACGCCTGACGGCGCAAAAATTGAAGAATAATCGATAAAAAGAAAGGCACTTTCTGTTATTTGATTACAAACGGTACCCTTGGGTGCCGTTTTTTGTGGTTTATCGCAATATTATTATGGCTTATTCCGTAATTTTCTTACCCAAAAGCAAAATTATTTGTTACTTTATTGAACAGAAGACGCACAAGGAAACGTTTGTCTTCCAACAAAATCGATGATTTCCCCCTTTTCATTGCTTTTGACCAATGTGCGCCGCGTTTGCCCAACTTTCCATTTTAAGGACGAGAATAATGGCCAAAGTTTCACTGGAAAAAAACAAGATTAAAATTCTACTATTGGAAGGGCTGCATCCTTCTTCAGTAGAGGTTCTTCAAGCCGCTGGCTACAGCAACATCGAATATCATAAAGGCTCTTTGTCGGAAGAGGCTCTACTTGATGCGGTAAAAGATGCCCATTTTATCGGTATCCGTTCTCGTACGAATTTATCCCAAGAAGTGATTGATGCGGCTGAAAAGCTGGTTGCGATCGGTTGTTTCTGCATTGGTACTAACCAGGTGAATCTAGCGGCAGCGACAAAGCGCGGAATTCCAGTCTTTAACGCTCCGTTTTCAAACACTCGAAGTGTGGCAGAATTGGTTCTCGGCCAGATTCTTTTGCTTCTTCGTGGCATTCCAGAAAAGAATGCCCTGGCCCACCGTGGTATTTGGAAAAAGAGCGCAGACAGTTCATACGAAGCTCGTGGCAAGCGTTTAGGTATTATTGGTTATGGCCACATTGGTACTCAGCTGGGGATTATTGCTGAAAACCTGGGTATGCGAGTCTACTTCTACGATATCGAAAATAAACTCTCATTGGGTAACGCGACTCAAATCAGCACAATGAGCGAGCTCCTCAACAAATGTGATGTTATTTCCCTGCACGTACCTGAAACGGCAGGAACCAAGAACATGATGGGAGCAGAAGAGTTTGCACGTATGAAGCCTGGCTCTATCTTTATCAATGCTGCCCGTGGCACTGTGGTTGATATTCCAGCATTATGTGGCGCTCTAGAATCAGGTCACCTGTCAGGTGGTGCGGTCGATGTGTTCCCAACAGAACCGGCAACAAACGCAGACCCATTTGAATCTCCGTTAATGCAATTTGATAATGTTATCTTGACGCCGCATGTAGGTGGTTCAACTCAAGAAGCGCAAGAAAACATTGGCGTTGAGGTTGCTGGCAAGCTAGCGAAATACTCTGATAATGGTTCTACACTTTCCAGTGTTAACTTCCCAGAGGTATCTCTACCAGAGCATGGTGATTGTTCACGTCTATTGCACATTCACGAAAACCGTCCTGGTATCCTGACTCAAATTAACACCATCTTTGCTGCCGAAGGCATTAACATTGCCGCACAATATCTGCAAACAGATGCCGATATCGGTTACGTCGTTATTGATGTTGAAACCGCTCGCTCAGAAGAAGCATTAGTAAAACTGAAAAGCATTGAAGGCACACTTCGTGCTCGTATTCTTCACTAAGCTCTTCCATCTCCCTTAAAAAAGCGAGATATAATTCAAAAAACAGAAAGGCCACTCAAATGTGGCCTTTTCCTTTTATTGGGTTTATCAAACAAATAAAACGTACGGCTAAACTCTCAAAGCACGCTCTCCACGAGCAATACCCACCACGCCACTTCGAGCTACTTCAATCACATCGGTGACTTCAGAAAGCGCCTTGATGAAGGCATCCAACTTTTCACTGGTTCCTGTTAGCTGGACCGTATATTGGGAAGCGGTAACATCCACGATCTGACCACGGAAAATATCCGCGGTGCGCTTCACTTCAGCGCGAGCAAAACCACTGGCTTTGACCTTCACCATCATTAATTCACGCTCAATATGCTCAAGCTCCGTGACCTCCTGTACCTTTAAGACATCAATCAGCTTATGCAGTTGCTTTTGAATCTGCTCTAATTGCATCTCGGTCGATTCGGTTGTGATGTTAAGGCGCGACAGAGTTTCATCATTAGTAGGTGAAACCGTCAACGATTCAATGTTATAGCCACGTTGAGAAAACAAACCAACGACACGAGATAAAGCACCCGCTTGGTTTTCCATTAATATTGAAAGAATATGTCTCATGTTATGTTCTCTCCGTTCTGCTTAGCCACATATTGTCCATACCCTCGCCACGAATTTGCATCGGGTAAACATGCTCTGTTTCATCCACGGTAATATCAACAAACACTAGGCGATCTTTCATATCCAGTGCTTTTTTCATTCCCGACTCTAGCTCATCTGGTGAAGTGATACGTATACCAACATGACCATACGCTTCTGCAATCGCAGCAAAATCAGGCACAGAATCCATGTATGAATTTGAATGACGACCTTGGTAAACAATATCTTGCCACTGTTTAACCATGCCTAAGAAACGGTTGTTTAGGTTAATGATCTTCACGGGAATATCGTATTGAAGGGCAGTTGAAAGCTCTTGAATATTCATTTGAATGCTGCCATCACCGGTAACAATCACCACCTCTTCGTCTGGCTTCGCAAATTTCACCCCCATGCCGGCCGGTAAACCAAAGCCCATCGTGCCTAAACCGCCAGAGTTAATCCAACGACGCGGCTTGTTAAACGGGTAATAGAGAGCTGCAAACATTTGATGTTGGCCTACATCAGAAGCAACATACGCATCGCCATTGGTCAATTTATGCAGGGTTTCAATCACTTGCTGAGGCTTAATACGATCGGGCTGTTTCTCATAGGACAGACACTGACGATCTCGCCATACCTGAATCTCACTCCACCAGCGATCGATCGCTTCCGAGTCATTCGTGCCACTCTGCTCTTCTAAGATGGCTAGCATGCTCTCAAGCACTTTTTCAGCAGAGCCGACTATCGGCAGATCCACTTTTACATTCTTAGATATTGATGATGGATCAATATCAATATGCATGATCTTGGCGTTTGGACAGTATTTATCGAGGTTATTGGTGGTTCGATCATCAAAACGAACCCCAATACCAAAAATTAGGTCTGCATTATGCATCGCCATATTCGCTTCATAAAGGCCATGCATACCTAGCATACCGAGAGCGTTCTTGTGAGTCCCCGGGAAAGCACCTAAGCCCATCAAAGTGCTGACCACCGGAAGGTTCAACGCTTCTGATAGCTTGAGTAATTGTTGATCAGCTTCTGAAATGATCGCACCACCACCCACATACATAACCGGCTTTTTAGCCGCTAATAGTGCTTTAAGTGCTTTTTTAATCTGGCCTTTATGGCCCGTTATTGTTGGGTTATAAGAACGTAAGTTGATTGATTTAGGGTACTCATAAGGCAGTTTATTCAGAGGGCTCATCACATCTTTGGGAAGATCGATAACCACAGGGCCTGGTCGTCCTGTTGTCGAAATGTAGAAGGCCTTCTTCATTACTTCTGGGATTTCTTCGGTATTTTTCACCAAGAAACTGTGCTTCACGATTGGGCGAGAAACGCCAACAATGTCACACTCTTGAAAGGCATCGTTACCAATTAAGTTACGTGGGACGTTACCTGAGATAACAATCATTGGAATGGAATCCATATAGGCAGTAGCAATACCCGTCACCGTATTTGTGGCTCCAGGGCCTGAACACACCAACACAACACCAGGCTTCCCTGTCGCGCGCGTATAGCCATCAGCCATGTGGGTTGCCGCCTGCTCATGACGCACCAAAACATGTCTAATCTCATCGGATTTTGCATGCAAGGCATCATAAATGTCTAACACCGATCCGCCGGGGTAACCAAAAATCTGCTCGACACCTTCTTCGATCAGAGATTGAACCACCATCTCAGCACCAGATAAATTTTCCATACTCTTTCTCCTTTCCCACCGCTACCTTGATTTGGTCTATCAATTAGCTGGGTTTTGCATAGTCTAGGGCTTATTTGTAGCCTAATTCCAGTTGTCATACTTTTTGGCTATGTCTTGACTTGTAATACTCAAGCACAAGAATCTCAACAACTGTAACGTTTTATTAGCAAAGGATCTAATGCGATAAAGATCGAGATAAACGAAATCGTCTATATAATGCGAAAATTTAGGTTTAAAAAACCACCAAATAAAACTTTAACGGCTTAAGTGACCGAGGTTATAGAAATAAAAGCGTATAATTCTTTATTTGCGATGATAAAAATAGAATAAAAGAATGCTTATGGTATAAAAAAACCTCCACCAACAATTTTTACTGCCGCATGGAGGTTTTTTAAACAAGTCAAAAATTATCTCATTAAGAAATCACTTATCTTTCTTAACTTCTGTGTACATTTCTTCAATTTCATCTTGGTACTTATCGCTAATCACTTTTCTACGCAGTTTCTGAGTTGGGGTTAACTCTCCGCTGTTCATAGAAAACGCTTTTGGCAACAACTTGAACTTTTTGACTTGCTCAAATTTCGCTAACTCATCTTGCAGACCACTGACTCGGCTCTCAAACATCTCGACAATTTTATGATGCTTAACCAACTCAATACGATCGTGGTATTTGATGTTCAGCTCTTTGGCATACTCTTCCAGTGTATCAAAACAAGGGACAATTAAAGCAGACACAAATTTACGCGTGTCGGCAATCACTGCAATCTGTTCGATATAATGATCTTTACCTATGGTGCCCTCGATCATTTGCGGTGCAATGTATTTACCGTTAGAGGTTTTCATTAGTTCTTTAATGCGATCAGTAATAAAGACGTTGCCATGCTCATCAATATGGCCCGCATCACCGGTTTTTAAGAAGCCCTGTTCATCGAATGTTTTCTCGGTCTCTTCTGGCATTTTATAGTAGCCACGCATAACCATTGGACCGCGAACTAAAATTTCGTTGTTCTCACCAATTTTAACTTGAGCGCCCGGCATCGACATACCAATGGAGTCTGGGTTGAAACACTGATCATCCCAGCATGAAACCGTCGCCGTAGTTTCTGTCATGCCGTAACCAAGTTTAACGTTGATACCAATAGCGTGGAAAAATCGGCCTATGGTTTCATCCAGTTTTGCTCCGCCGCACGGCATAAAGCTGATTCGACCACCCAGCAATAAACGCAGTTTTGAAAGCACCAGTTTGTCTGCTAGCTGATGGGATTTTCTCAACATCAACGAGGGCTCACGGCCTTCCTGATGGCAAAGTGACATCTTCGCACCCATGTTTACCGCCCAGGTGAATAACACCTTACGGATAAAGGGCGCTTTGGATACTTTCTCATGAATGGCGGAGAATATCTTCTCGTAGAAACGTGGGACCGCACACATGACGGTTGGCTGAATATCACCTAACGCATCTTTTACTTGCATGGTGTCTTTCAAGTAACAGTTAGTGGCGCCCTTGTATAATACATAGAATGTCCAAGCGCGCTCAAACACGTGTGACAAGGGTAAGAAAGCCAATGACACATCTTCTTGAGTTAAACTCAATCGTTCATCATGCCCTTCTAATTGAGCCGCGATGTTCGCGTAATCGAGCATCACACCTTTAGGCTGGCCCGTGGTCCCGGAGGTATAAATTAGGGTAAGTAAATCATCTAAGCTGATATCACTGACACGTTGATTGAGTTCTGCTTGGTGAGCATCGCTGCCTTTTGCTAGGAAATCATGCCAGCTTATCGCGAAATCAAGTTCACCAACGTTAATATCATCGGACATAGCCACGATGAGTTCTAGCTGTTCGCAGTCATCGAACAAGCCAATGGCTGCATCAAACTGTTCTTGTTCACCGACAAACAAAATACGCACATCGGCGTCTTGAATAATATATGAAGCTTGGGCAGCTGTATTGGTCGGGTAGATAGGCACCGATACAGAGCGAATTTGCAGTGCGGCAAAATCTGCTATCGTCCATTGAGGCATGTTGTTGGCAAAGATGCCAACCTTATCTTGAATTCTCAGTCCGTGAGCCAATAAAGCAAGGGATAATGAATCCATTTGCTGACCAAATTGCTTCCAGCTAATTCCGTTCCAGTTGGTATTAACTTTATGTTTAAGCGCGATACGATCGCCGCCTTTTGCAATTTGCTCTCTAATACATTTAATGATGTGAAAATCTAAATTGGCCATGTCTTTTACCTTTGGCTTACACATGTAAGCTATTTGAGCGGACAAGTGTACATTCCAGTTAAAAAAAGGCAACTGACTCACTTCAAAGTTATCAATTATTCGATAATAAAAAACCTTGAACTGACTCAATCAGCTCAAGGTTTTGTTATCAATTTGTATTGAATTATTTCAATGCAACAACTTCACCGCAAATCATCATAAGTTGGTCACGGAACCAAATGTGGCCTTTGTCTTTTTCACTTGATTCGTGCCAGCTAAGGAAGCCGCTGATATTGGCGTTCTCAAACGGGAAATCGATGATTTGAAGCTGCTCTCGGTTCGCCGCGTTTTCAACCATCCAACGAGGAGCAATCGTGACTAACTCTGATTGGCCGACAACGTAAAGAACGTTACTTAAGCTCGTGCCTTCATAATAAGGTTGGCAGTCGAGATCTCGATACGCTTGCTCAGAGAAACTACGTTGGCCGTGAATTTTCGACAATTTAGCGTGCTTTTCAATCATTAATTCGTCAGCAGAAACTGTACCTTGAATGCGAGCATGAGCGGTCGAGGCAACAACAACCAATTCATCTTGGAATATTTCAGTACTCGAGAAACCCTGCTCGTCGAATCGAGCATAATCGATAACAAAATCAATCTCTTGGTAACGCATACGCTCAGCAAGCTTGCGGTCAAACTCGGCATCTAAATGAAGCTTAACATTCGGTGCTTGCTCATGAACGGTTGACATAATCTTAGGAGCAAAGCGCATATCACAAGGGCTACAAATCGCGAGTTTAAATAGGCGCGTTGATGTTTCTGGTGAAAACACAGAGCTAGGTAGCTCATTACGAATAAGTTGAAGCGCTTGACGAATTGGACCAAAAAGTTGACGAGCACGTTGTGTTGGCTGAATGCCTCGGCCTTGGCGCATAAATAGCTCATCATTAAACATCACTTTTAGACGTGCGACGGCATTGCTCACCGCTGGTTGAGACATCCCTAAGTTATGTGCTGCTCTTGTAATGTTTTGTTCTTGCATTACGGCATCAAACACAGTGAGCAGATTCAAATCTACCCCGCGTAAAGTACTTTCCATTCTGTAGCTTGCAATTGCACTCATCGCGTCTTTTTTATCTAACATCGGGCATGCCTCTTTGTCTCGTTATCGTCAACATTTATAATTAGTATGAAAAGAAATATAAGCCCCATCGCTATTATTCATTTCTTAGATACTTCCTAGCTGACAATTACTATCTGCGAATTAATCAATGATTAGCAACTCGATTGACAATTAATCAGTTAATTTTATCTTATATAAATAAAAAACATTGTAAAACATGATGTTAGGCAATACATAAAAAACCATAAAACGGGGGTTTTATGGTTTTTATAGTTAATATTGACCAGGCCTATCAATGAGCTCGTTAACATACTGTTACATTTACACAGAATATCATTGGTCAGATAAAACGATACACTAGAGTTATAATTAGTTATAAATTTGAAACATAACTGGGAAAATCCACTTTCTCCCATAAAGACCGGCACAATAAATCTTGAGTATCCCAGCGTCCTTTATGCACCCATTCCGCTATTGCTTGTGCTACATCGGGATAGTTGACTTTTTCGCCGGGCTTTTCATCAAGCCAAACCCGTACCTTAGACGCATCTAAAAACTCCATGCTCGTCGCCAATCCTAAACTATCGAGAGTAGCAACATTGCTTTGCTGTTCGAATTGTCCCGATAATGGCTTTAAGAGCAGCTTTTTACCCAAAGTTAACGCTTCTGAGGGAAGCTCAAAGCCACCATTCGCGATGACACCATTACAACCATGCAGATACGATTGAAAACTTTCATGGGACAAAGGCTGCAACTCCACATTCTCAATTGTTTCAGCCTTGTTAACGTCAGGGTGAAAACAAACAAACTGATAACTCGAAAAACGAAACAACAAATTACAAATTTCATCGCTATTTTCGAATGGCAGATAGACCAATATGAAGTTCCCTTGCTCACTGGGGCAATGGATTGAATGCACTATAGGGGGAAGAATCGGCTGCTCAAAGTGATACCAATGGAGTCCAATGGCATAATCTGAAGGAGCAAAATGGTGAATCAGTTGTTTATCAAACCAGCTCGCTCCTTTAAGTGGCACGCTATAGCGAAAAGCATTCTGGTGGCTAATGCTGATGCAGGTTTTATTCTGCCATTTTGCCGCCCAGGCCGTGATGGGTTCGAAATCATTCAAAATCAAATCATACTTTGACAGGTCTAGTCGTTTGATTTCATCAATAAGCTCCAACACATTATTGTTCTTAACTGTCTTTAAATAACTCACCTGCCCATTTTCAGTTGAAAACGTTAACCCTTTTCGAGTTTGATAAGATCCAAATGCTTCCATCGAAAAGTATGTATTCTTGTCCCTACCTGAAAATAAGTAGTCAACATCAAGACCTCGTGCTTTGAGTGCCGCGCTCATGGCTCTAGCTCTGGCAATATGACCGTTCCCCGTCCCTTGTACGCCGTATAAAATTTTCATCAACTACACTCCCGCCACAGTAAGAATGAGTTGTGCACTGCCTATTCCCAGCAACGCACCAACAACAATATCCGTTAGGAAGTGGACGCCAAGTAACACTCGCGACGCGCCAATTAAACATGCCCACGCCAACGCAAAAGGCACGAGCTCCGGATAATAATGCCCGATGAGTGTGGCGATCAAAAAACCAGCGGCGGTGTGCCCAGAAGGCAAGCTATAGCGATCAGAAGGTGTAATGAAAGCGGCAATGTATGGCACGAGCTCATCTGGCCGCTTTCGTTTGACGCTATTTTTCATTATCCAGTACAACGGCAATTCAATTGCAAACGCAAAGATGATACTCCAAAAAAACATTTCTCCATTGGCGCCCCCATAGAAATAGGCAATGAGACCGAAAATGACGTAGAGATGACCGTCTCCACTGTGCGATATTGCTTTGCTGATCCTCGCCACTTGATATGAAAAGCGGTGATCAAGGCAGAAAGCAGAAAAAGCCAAATCAAATTTAGTAACCGATTCAAAACTGCGCATCATGACTCCCTTTATTGGTTAACCTTGGTTGGTAACCTTGGCTGATAACACTGTGTGTTAAACCAAGCTAAGCAAGTTAAATGACAACTGGGTGACGTTTTATTTTAGATAGGATGAAGATTGCTGTGATTGGCTCTTTGTCGTAGTCAACCGTATTTGAAGGTCAGGTAGGATTCTATTCGTGACAATGCAATAGGAAAAAAACAGGGCATTAAATGAATGCCCTGTCGATACAGTTTTACTTGCTTATCTCTTTATCTCTTTATCTCTTTTAAGCGTCTAATGATTCATGCTTATGCACCAAACCAAAATCCGCCAGCACAGCATAAGACGCCGGTATCATGAATAGCACTAAGAGCGTTGAAGCAAAAATACCAAACACAATCGAAACGACCAAAGGTTGAATAACCTGAGCTTGCAAGCTGGTTTCCGTCAACAAGGGTAACAACCCGGCCGCGGTTGTCATTGATGTTAAAAACACCGCACGAAAGCGCTCTTGACTCGCTTTAACAACAGACTGATGAACCGAGTCTCCTTCATCGACGTGATGGCGAATATACTGCACCAATAAAATAGAGTCATTCACGACGATGCCAGCCAGTGAAACAAACCCCATGAGACTGGGCATACTGAGCGAATACCCTAAGATTAAATGCCCCCAGACAACGCCGATAAAGGCCAAAGGAATCGCTAGCATCACAACGAAAGGCTCTAAATAGCTACGGAATTGGTAACTTAAGATGGCAAAAACGCCAAATAGCCCAAGTAGGAACCCTTTCCCCATCGAAGCCCCTGTCTTCGCTGCATCTTTGGCTTCACCTTCAAAATCAAAGCGCAATCCTTGGTATTTTTCTAATAATTTGGGTGCCATCTCCTGTCTAAATTGAGCCACAATGGCCGATGAACTGGTTTTGTTATTATCAATATCACCAAAGATACTGACCGTTCGCAAGCCATCGATTCGCTGAATCCGAACGTAGTTACGCTGAAAATCGAGGGTTGCGATGGTCGCCAGTGGCACTTGGTTTCCGTCAGCTAAGAAAATGGGGAAATTGGATAGCTGTTGTAGGTCACCCGCTTCGACTTTATTAAGGCGAACCTCAATGCTGATATTTTCAACCCCGACTTGAATTTCATCGGCCGTTTGACCAAAGAAGGCCGCACGCAGTTGACTCGCTATCATTTGGCCATTCACACCATAAGTCTCAGCACCGGGTCTCAGTTTAACCAGTATCTCTTCTTTACCCATGCGCATGTCATCTAACACACCGGATACACCAGAAAATTGATTCAGATATTGCTGAATATCAATCGACGCCGCTTTAAGCTCGTCAAGATCATCGTGCTTGATTCGAATATCAATGGCTCGTCCACCAGGGCCCATTGTCGGTTGTTTAAAGACCAGAGAGACAGGATCGGCGAGCTCTCCGACATCTTCTCTCCAGGCTGAAATAAAATCGTCAATGAGCGTATTTCGAATCTCAGCGCTAAGAAGATCAAGCCGAACGGTAGCTAAATGGGGACCGGATTCATTCGCATCCGCATTGACGTTGAATTGAGTCGTGATATTGATAACCAGCGGCTCACCATTTTCGGCATCCTCGCTCAATTGAGCATTAAGACGCTCGGCTGAAGCGACAATAGTATCCACCACTAAGATCGGAAGAGCGG
>NZ_JBNGCJ010000398.1:0-5621 GCF_049974785.1 Vibrio genomosp. F10 str. 9ZD137 | reverse complement strand
CCGTTACCGCCATGGCGACAAGAACAAGCCCTGTGACAATGATGGTGGTTTCCATCGGAATGTTGAAAACCGCAGCAACGAAGATGGCAAGACCATTTAGCCAAATGCCTGCAGAGATAAGGCTGTCTGGCATGCCGGCCCAAGTAAATGCTTGCTCAGAAGCTTTACCGAAACGTTGGCGAATGGCTTCAATGGCTGTAACAACACGTAATTGGCGAAATTTCGGTGCGAAATACATGTAATTCATGAAGTAGCCAAATGCGTTGGCTAAGAAGAGGATAACAATGACAAAGCCATCACTGAATGCGCGTCCTGCGGCTCCGGTAAACGTCCATGCTGAAAATTGTGTCATGAATGCAGTTGCACCTACCATCCACCACAACATTTTACCGCCCCCTCTAAAATAATCACTGGTTGATGTTGTGAATTTTCTGAACATCCAACCAATAGCGATTAAGAAAAAGAAGTAGGCAAGAACAACAAGAGTTTCGATAGTCATTTTTACAGCCTTTTAGGTTTGATAATTAACTGCTGTCTAGATTACTCCAATTTGATTTTATTTGTACTACAATAAGCCTTAATCGTGATCGGTTTCTCATGTTTTTACGGAAAAGGTTGAGCTAAATCATACGAGATAGATGGATTTAAAGTCATGCAGCAAAGGATTTAACATATAACGCGACGAAGTTTAACAATGAACGGTAGAGGTATAATACTACAATATTATGTATGTATCCTCGTGAGTAAAGTGTGTCGACAGAAAGCGCTACTCACTGGACCTTTTATCATTGAGTCACTCAATGTGTTTATGTGCTAGAAAAATTTAGTTACAGGCTTCTTAAAAACAGCGTGCTCATAAGCAGGCAGTTCAGAAAAAGTTTGTTTCGAAAAAGATGAGTCAGGGACATTAAAAATTTCGTCATCTCGCTTATTTTCCATATATAAAAACGAGCCAATTGGCTCGTTTGTCAAATATGAGGAGAAAGGAATACGTTTAACTAACGTGCTTCACTGCATCGCGAACCAGTTCACCAAGCTCGTCCCATTTACCTTCATCCATAAGCTTTGTCGGAACCATCCAAGTACCACCACAGGCAAGCACTGAAGAAATTGAAAGGTACTCGTCTACATTCTTAAGGCTCACACCACCTGTAGGCATAAAGTTCACTGGGTAAACGGCCGTTAGTGCTTTTAGCATACCCACACCACCAGAAGGCTCAGCAGGGAAAAATTTAAGAGTACGCAGGCCCATTTCCATTGCTTGCTCCACGAGGCTTGGATTGTTAACGCCAGGGACAATGGCAACGCCCTTGTCTAAGCAGTACTGAACGGTACGCGGGTTAAAACCCGGGCTAACAATAAAGTCAACACCAGCATCGATAGAAGCATCAACTTGCTCATTAGTTAGCACGGTACCAGAACCGATCAGCATATCTGGGAATTCTTGACGCATCACACGAATGGCTTCAATGGCACATTCTGTGCGTAATGTGATTTCAGCACAAGGCATCCCATTTTCTACTAAAGCGCGGCCTAGTGGAATAGCGTCTTCCACTTTATTGATTGCGATAACGGGAATGACTTTCAGGTTAGCTAACTGTTCATTTAGTGTTGTCATGACTGTATTCTCTTGTCTGTTTGGGGCCAGGTATTTAACCCAGCCCAGCTAAAAATTATAAGGAAAGGTCTGGCATTGCATCAATTGGTATAATCGCGCCTTGATACTGAATGACAGTACCAGCGACACAATGACCAGCAAAAGCCGCTTCACGTGGATTACCACCGCACAAACGTTTTGCTAAGAACCCTGCGCTGAACGAATCGCCCGCTGCGGTTGTATCGACAATTGATGTCACTTTGTTTGGTGAAACGTAAGAAGCATTGCCACCTTCGACAACTAAACAGTCATCTCCACCACGCTTGATTATGATCTCTTTTACACCCGCTTTAGCTGTACGATCAATACATTGCTCTACATCATCGTCGCCATAGAGCTCTTGCTCGTCGTCGAAGGTCAGCAGTGCGGTATCGGTTAGGCTTAGCATTTTAGTGTATTGAGTTTGTGCTTCTTCTTGAGTCGCCCACAGTTTAGGGCGGTAGTTATTGTCGAAGAAAACCTGACCACCTTTCGCTTTAAATTGCTCTAAGAAATGGAATAGAACGTTACGGCCATTCTCGGTTAAAATCGCTAATGTGATACCACTTAAATACACCGCGTCATATTCCATAAGGGAGTCAATGAGCGTAGAAGCGTTGTCTTGATCAAAAAGGTAACGTGCCGCTGCATCATTGCGCCAATAAAAGAAACTGCGTTCGCCAGTATTATCTGTCTCAATATAATAAAGGCCTGGCTGTTTGTCATCCATGCGGTTGACAAGGCGAGTATCAATATCTTCAGCATTCCATGCGTTAAGCATATTGGTGCTGAATGAATCTTGCCCTAGCGCCGTCACATAACTGGTTTTAATGTTATGGTCTTTTGTTAAGCGTGTTAAATAAAGTGCGGTGTTAAGGGTATCACCGCCGAATGCTTGTTTAAGCCCTTCTTCTTTAGTTTGTAGCTCCACCATGCACTCGCCAATGACCGCGATATTGAATGATTTCATGTAAGTACCTTAGCAACTGACATTGCGCTAGATTATTTTAAGAAGTCTGCACGCAGCGGTGAAAAAGCATCAAGTAGAATGCTGTCTTGCTCTAAGGCAACGGCACCGTGCATCACGTTTTTAGGCGCAATGTAAGCATCGCCAGCTTTGAGTACTTTTTTCACGCCATCAATTTCAGCTTCAAAGCTTCCACTTACGACATAACCAATTTGGTCATGAATATCGTGAGTGTGCGGTGCACCAATAGCGCCTTTGTCAAAGCAAAGATGAACGAGCATTAATTCGTCGGTGTAACCAACGATCTTACGTTTAATACCACCGCCAACTTCTTCCCAAGGGGTCTCTTGAATATTAAAGAAAGGATTCATATGGGTGTTCTCCAAAACTGATTATGAGTTCTATATTGATTGTGAAGTATCATAATAGATAAAATTCAATTGTAATACAATATAGTTAAGATAGTGTGATGTTCATCAAGGTGATGCCTCTAATATTTAGCTCAGAAAGCCATCGGTACAGTGTGATTTGGTACTGTGCAATCTTTATTCGTTAGGTTTTGGTGCTCTTGTTGTGACGTTAATCATTGTTTTGTGACGATGCACTATTCATATCGGTAATATTGTATTACTTTATGGTGAGTATTGTACTGACACTCTAATTTGACGGTGATGGCAACCATGACGACACAACCTGTTTTGTTTACCAGTGAGGAAATCGATCAACTTCACCAAGAGGTTGGGCGCCCTACCTTAATGGGTAAGGCGATCGCTAAGAACATTGAAGTCCTTGAATCATTTATGAGTTTGCCCTTGGATGTTCCTGGTCACGGCGATGGTGGGAGCGATGAGCACAACCGTCATAAAGATAACTACACGTATATGAACATAGCCGGCCGCCTTTTTGTGATTACAAAAGATCAAAAGTACGCCGACTTTGTGGTTAGCTTGCTCGATCAATATGCCGACAAATATCTTGAACTCGGTTACCAGATTCAAAAAAATACTAATCCGACAGGTCGGTTGTTTCATCAAATCCTCAATGAACACGGCTGGCTACTGTTTTCTAGTATTGCTTATTCTTGTGTTGCTTCAACAATGACCGAAGAACAGCGCCAACGTATCGTTGACCGCCTTTTTGTGCCTATGATTGAGATGAGCATTGAAAAATACGCTCACCGTTTTGACCATATTCATAACCATGGCGTTTGGGCCGTTGCAGCTGTTGGTGCTTGTGCCGTGGCCATTAATCGCCCTGAATACTTTGAGATGGCGGTTTACGGTAAAGACCGCGAAGCGACCAGTGGTTTCCTAGATCAAGTTTCAAACCTATTTGCGCCCTCGGGTTACTACCTTGAAGGCCCATATTATTCTCGCTTCACGATCCGTCCGTTAGTTCTCTTTGCTGAGATCATTCATCGCCATATGCCAGAAGTAGACATCTACAACTACAAAAACGGCGTAGTGGGTAATACAGTTCAAGCCTTACTTGCTACTGCTTACCCTAACGGTGTTTTCCCTGCGCTAAACGACGCATCACAAAGCATGGGCATCAACGACGCTGGCGTACAGGTTGCTGTAGGCATCTACGGTGCGCACTACGAGCTCGACGACAATATCCTTGGCATGGCTAAGATTCAAGGTGGTGTGTGGATGCACCCATGTGGTCTTAAAGTGTCTCAAGCTTATGAAAAAGCGCAAGCTGAACGCGAAATCGGCCTTCCTTACTGGCCTAGTATGGAGCTGACTGAAGGCCCCAATGGCGACCAAGGCGCACAAGGCTTTGTTCGTATGCAGGACAAAAACGGAGATGTCACACAGTTAGTCATGAATTACGGTCAGCATGGAATGGGGCATGGTCACTTTGATACATTGGGCATTACCTTGTTTAACCGTGGCCAAGAAGTGCTGCGTGAATACGGCTTCTGCCGTTGGGTCAATGTCGAGCCTAAGTTTGGTGGCCGTTACTTACCTGAAAATCCAGGCTATGCGCGTCAAACTATTGCTCACAACACGATAACGATTGACGAAACTTGCCAAAACTACTTTGATGTAGACCGCGCTGATTCCGTTAGTGGTACACCACATTTCTTCCAAGTGAGTGATGAAAAGCTCAAAGGTATGAGCGCTTTTGCCAACGAGCACTACGATGGCTTTGGCCTTCAGCGCAGCGCATTCCTTCTCACTCTTGATGAGCTTGAAGCGCCGCTACTTATCGATCTATACCGCATCAAGGGTGAGGGTGAACATCAATATGACTACTCTCATCAATATCAAGGTCAAATCATCCGCACCAACTTTGAGTACGAGACATTTAAAACCCTTGAAACACTAGGTTCAGACGCTGGCTATCAGCATCTTTGGAAAGTCGGTGCAGGTAACGCCAACGAAACGGCACTGGTGAGCTGGCTGCAAAACAACACCTATTACACTTGGTTAGGCACAAGCTCGAATGATAACGGTGAAGTGATCTTCACACGCACTGGTGCCAATGATCCAAGCTTTAACCTTCGCAGCGAGCCTGCCTTTATCTTACGTAGCAAGGGCGATACCCCATTGTTTGCTTCTGTGGTGGAGACACATGGCTATTTCAACGAAGAGTTCGAACAGTCAGTCAATGCACGCGGTAAGGTTAAAAACATTAAACTACTGGGTCACACAGATACTGCATCCGCAGTTGAGATTGAAACCGAGAAATCTCTTGTGACTCTGCTACTGTCTAACGATGCGTATGCATCTGAGACAACCAATAATCAAATAATCATTAATGATAAAACTTACAACTGGACAGGTTTCTATTCAGTTGAAATCCAAGCTATCCCTCAGGAGACAGTTTAAATGAGCTATCAACCACTATTACTTAACTTCGACGAAGCAGCAGAACTTCGTGGCGCACTCGGCACGGATAGCCTACTGGGTAAAGCACTTGCTCGTGACATCAAGCAAGCCGACGCTTACATGTCAGAAGTGGGTATCGAGGTTCCAGGTCACGGTGAAGGTGGCGGTTACGAGCACAACA
>NZ_JBNGCJ010000397.1:0-7551 GCF_049974785.1 Vibrio genomosp. F10 str. 9ZD137 | reverse complement strand
TGTCATCGCGACTGGCTCGCGCCCATACCAACCGAGTGATGTCGACTTTACCCATCAACGTATTTATGACAGCGATTCAATTTTAAGCCTAGAGCACGACCCTCGCCATATCATCATTTACGGTGCTGGCGTTATTGGTTGTGAATATGCTTCCATCTTTAGAGGGCTTGGCGTTAAAACCGATCTGATAAACACCCGTGACCGCCTGTTGTCTTTTCTGGACAATGAAACGTCTGATGCCCTCTCATATCACTTCTGGAATAGCGGTGTTGTGATCCGAAATGACGAGACATTCGAGAAAATTGAACCTACCGACGATGGTGTCATTGTTCATCTTGAGTCTGGAAAGAAAATGCGCGCCGATTGTTTACTGTATGCCAATGGCCGAACGGGCAATACGGATAAATTGAATTTAGACGCAGTTGGCTTAGCGGCGGATTCTCGTGGCCAAGTTTCGGTAAACAGCAATTACCAAACCAGTATTAACCATGTCTATGCGGTCGGGGATGTTATTGGTTATCCAAGCCTAGCGAGCGCGGCCTATGATCAAGGCCGATTTGTGGCCCAAGCGATTACGCAAGGACAAGCTTCTGGATATTTAATTGAAGATATTCCAACAGGCATTTATACCATTCCAGAAATCAGTTCTGTGGGTAAAACCGAGCAAGAGCTTACCGCAGCGAAAGTGCCGTATGAAGTCGGTAGAGCCTCGTTCAAGCATCTCGCTCGAGCTCAAATTGCAGGAAAAGATATCGGTAGCTTAAAAATACTCTTCCACCGAGAGACAAAAGCCATTTTGGGTATTCATTGTTTTGGTGAGCGTGCTGCTGAAATTATCCACATTGGACAGGCAATTATGGAACAGAAGGGGCCTGCCAATACCATTGAATACTTCGTCAATACGACATTCAATTACCCGACAATGGCTGAAGCATACCGTGTGGCTGCGCTTAACGGGTTGAATCGATTGTTTTAGCCTTATGTGTAAATCTCTCAAAACATGTCACGTCACTAAAGCCAATGACGGTTGCGAATAGCAGAGACTAGAAACAGAAACAAAGTAAAACCGCAGATCTTATTCTGCGGTTTTTTGATTTAAGAACACACCTTGACGCCATTGAACGATAAACACAATCCCTAAACCCAGCCCCCTCATCGCCATAAAACTCAACATGGATAACCACAGTGCATGGTTACCCAGCTCTTTGGTTAAATAAAACACCGCAAAGAAAAAACACGTCGCGACGAACATGCTGTTACGCATTTCCTTCCCTTTTGTCGCACCAATAAAAATGCCATCAAACAAGAAGCACCACATAGCAATGAGTGGCATCGCAATTAACCAGGGTAAGTAGATATGAGCGTTATCTTTGACGCTTGGGATATCGGTGATCAAACGGATCAGAGCCGATCCAAAGAGAGAAAAAACAAGGGTCAACGCTATGCAAATGATCAAACTCCAAAAAAAGGTCCCGATCAGTGACTGATTGAGTTCTTCTTTATTTTTGGCACCAATCGCTTTCCCCACCATGGCTTCCATGGCGTAAGCAAAGCCATCCATCCCGTAAGAGATCATCATCAAGAAGCTCATGAGCACCGCATTAGCAGCTACAACATCATCACCAAAACTTGCGCCTTGAAAAGTCATAAAACTGAATGTCGCTTGAAGACACAGCGAACGTAGAAAAATATCTCGATTTAACTTAACAAAGCGGCCAATGTTATTGCCACTCTTTGACAGGATGGATCGAGGAGACGGTAAATGACGAGCACACCAAGTTCGATAAACACACCATAGACCGAAAGCCAATCCCATGTAGTCCGCAATAACAGAAGCGAGAGCCGCGCCTTCGACTTTCCAATCAAAAACGATGACAAATAAGACATCGAGTAAGATGTTCGTCAAGTTAGCAATGATCACCATCCACATTGGCGCCTTGGCATTTTGAGTACCCAGTAGCCAACCTAAAATCACAAAGTTAGCTAAAGCGGCCGGGGCACTCCAAGCTCGAATAGAAAAGTACTGCTGGCCATAGTGTTTCACCTCGTCACTGGCACTGCTTAATGAAAAAATCAAGTCCGCCAAACTGCCGTGCACGAGTAAAAAGACGGCGGAAAGCCCAAAGGCCATCATGACGCCTTGAATAAGCACCAACGCCAGTTGTTGCTTATCATCCGCGCCATAAGATTGTGCGGTAAGCCCAGTGGTCGACATTCGTAAAAAACCGAGCAACCAAAACGTCACACTGATCATGGTGCCGCCCAATGCCACACCACCTAGATACCAAGCATGCTCTAAGTGGCCAATAACGGCGGCGTCGACTAATCCAAGAAGAGGAACGGTAATATTAGAAAGCACCATGGGAATGGCGAGTAATAACACTCTCTTGTGAAGAGACAGGTTATTTAGGCTTTTATAAAGAGTACTTAACGTTTGAATCGATTGGGAAATCACAGTCACCTCACTTATAGAGAGTGAAGTGTAACTGGATCACCAACGAAGCTGAACGACTACCGGGGTTAATCTCTGCTTAAGTGACGGGAATTTCGTGATACAGCGCTGCCAAAACTTCCAGCGACTGCAGTTTTTGTCTAATGGCGACAAGATATTTACCGACTGTGCCCACGGTAAATAATTCAGTATCGATTCACCTGGATGATCATACCCATGCGCATACGTGCCAGACCCGAGTTTTCTTCCTAAATGCGTTGACGTTTTATCCCCAGCTATCACCAAGCACGCGGTTGCACTATCAAAATGACGCCCTAACGCTTGAACAAACTTGGCAACATGGGAATGGCTAAGATCAAGTAAAGCGTGCTCACAGACAATCATCACATTAGCGTGGTTAGGAATCGGCAGTTGATCAAGCCACTGCACATCGTCGACACTGCCACAATGATGCAAATAGCGTTCGCTCTTATGAAAAAGCTTCTCACGCCACAGCAAGTTCTCGGTAATATCGAGCTCTACCCAATGACAAAGTCCATCATCAACGCGATAAAATCGAGTATCTAAGCCTGCTCCAACATTAATGATCCAAGCATCTGGGCTACGCTTAATGAATGCGTTAACTTGTAGGTCACAAAGTTGAGTGAGAGTCGCATGAAGCAGCTGCTTTTGATCGATATCACCAGATAAACACTCAGGAGATAATTGGCAGTAACGACAAGCATTAGCCGCAATTGGATCATAAACAAGGCCATCATCAACAAAGCTTTCACGGCTACGCAGCCATAATGGTTGGAGCAAATCGGTGGGGATTTGATAGCGTCGTTTTGAAGAGGGGGATGTAAGAGGCATTATCATCTTCCTTATGAACCCAGAAAGAAGATGATAATGAATATCATTTAAACTTACAAGCTATTGAGAGTATCGCCAGGCAATTTCTCAAATCGGATACAGGAACCGGCTCAGTAAGAGGTTACATCCAGTCGGTATTTCGAATGATTCCGACGGCAATACCCTCAATGGCTAAGTGCTGCACGGTCAAATCCACTTCAATCGGAGAAAATTCTTCATTTTCAGCATGAAGCAGTACCGTTGCGCCTTTGCGCTCTAAACGCTTAACCGTGACATCATCATCCACTCGTGCAACGACAACTTGGCCATCTCGTACGTCTTGAGTTTTGTGCACCGCTAATAAATCGCCATCCATGATACCAATATCTTTCATACTTTCGCCGTTAACACGAAGCAGAAAATCAGCTTGTGGTTTAAACATGCTGGCATCGACTTTATAGTGCGTTTCGACATGTTCCTGAGCCAGAATCGGTTCGCCAGCCGCTACCTGGCCGATAAGTGGCAAACCTTCTTCCTCATTCGCAGCGTCTAATAAAATGCGTATACCACGCGAAGCTCCGGGGATAATTTCTATCGCTTGCTTGCGAGCGAGCGCTTTTAAATGTTCTTCTGCGGCATTAGCAGAACGGAACCCCAATTCACGCGCAATTTCAGCGCGAGTCGGTGGCATTCCATGATCATCAATTTTACGTTTGATGAGATCAAATACTTCTTGTTGGCGTGCAGTCAACGGCTTCATAAGTCACCTGTCTTTTTATACAGTTAACTGTGAGTATATCCAGTAAGTCATAAAATGAAAAGATAATTGACTGTTTTTTAAATCTTTCATGTTTGCATCTCAATCCATAGCAGCTTTATCTTGTACTTCCGTTCACTTTTTAAAGCATTCATCCATCAAAATTTCGCAATAATATGACCAAGAGACCTACAATATAATTAAAAGGTTAGACCAGTTTCTGTTATCCTTGCCGCTCTTTTAAGTAACCTGCTTAGGCGACTTTCCACTTCGCGTTACAATAACAAATGACTGGAAATTCGCTTATGCTTATTTGAAACACAAGAGGCTATGAACCTTTATGTCTTCAGGACAATCGCTAGCACGAACATTACTTAAGTTACCTTTATCTATTTTGGTAAAAGGGACGGCAATTCCTTCAAGCCCTATTGACGATCATAATATTGATATCGACAAGCCGATTGTTTATGCGCTGCCATTTCGCTCCAGTGTTGATCTCCTGACCTTGCAAAAACATGCTCTAGAGCTTGGTCTACCCGACCCACTGAGCCCGGTCATGATTAATGGTCAATCATTCCCTCGTTATGTTTTCACCTCGTCACGGCCAACATTAGTTCAGCGTAATCAAGACGTACCCAACACGTCGATCTCATTGTTTTCGTCACTGCTTGAGCTCCACCAATTTGATAGTAATCTCGATGTTCAAATTATTCCTACAACCGTATTGTGGGGCAGAAAACCGGGGAAAGAAGAGCACACAAAACCATATCTTCAGGCGTTAAATGGCCCCGAAAAAGCAGCGGCCGTTATTCTTTCAGGTCGGGACTGTCTGGTCCGTTTCAGCCCTGTCGTGTCGCTTCGTTACATGGCAGACTCTCACGGTACGGATGCCTCCATCGCTCATAAACTCGCGCGAGTGGCGCGTATTCACTTCTCTCGCCAAAAGCTTGCTGCCTCCGGTCCAGATCTCCCTAACCGTCAGGCCCTATTTCAACGGTTGCTCAACTCTCAAGCGATTGAAAAAGCGATTGAAGAAGAAGCCAAAGCCAAGAATATTCCAATCGAAAAAGCACGCAAAGAAGCGCATGCGATTATGGAAGAAGTCGCGGCGAATTTTTCCTACTCTCTGATCAAGTTAGGTCAACGTACTCTTCGCTGGCTGTGGAATCGTATCTATCAAGGGCTCAATATTTCCAATGCCTCGACGATAAGAAAACTGGCACAAGACGGCCATGAGATTGTTTACGTCCCATGTCACCGTAGCCACATGGATTACTTGCTGCTTTCTTATGTGCTTTACAATGAAGGCATGGTGCCGCCTCATATTGCTGCGGGTATTAACCTCAATTTTTTCCCTGCTGGGCCAATTTTCAGACGCGGTGGTGCTTTCTTTATTCGCCGCAGTTTTAAAGGCAATAAACTTTATTCTACCGTTTTCCGCGAGTATCTTGCTGAGCTGTTCAGTAAAGGCTATTCCGTTGAATACTTCAGTGAAGGCGGACGTTCACGTACTGGTCGTTTGCTGCAAGCGAAAACCGGTATGCTTGCGATGACGATTCAAGCAATGCTTCGTGGCTTAAACCGTCCTGTAACGTTAGTGCCTGTTTACATCGGTTATGAACACGTTATGGAAGTCAGCACTTACGCTAAAGAGCTTCGAGGCAAAGACAAAGAGAAAGAAAACGCAGGCCAAGTGCTACGCACTATTCGTAAGTTGCGAAATTTTGGTAAAGGCTACGTTAACTTTGGTGAGCCGATTCCTCTGAATCAATACCTTAACGAACATGCCCCAGAGTGGACACAAGATATTGACCCACTCGGTGGAAGTAAGCCACAGTGGATAAACCCGGTTGTGGGTAAACTTGCCAATAAGATGATGACGAACATCAATGACGCTGCGGCAGCGAATGCGCTCACGCTTTGCGCGACTGCATTGTTGGCATCGCGTCAAAGAGCATTATCTCGAGACAGTTTAATCAATCAAATAGACAGCTACCTATCGCTTTTAAAGAACGTTCCTTATTCTTCAACGTTCACAATGCCTTCAGAAAGCGCAGAAGAATTAGTTAGCCATGCGGAATCGTTGGATAAGTTTGTCATTGATAGCGACAGCATGGGTAGTATTGTGTCACTCGATCGCCATCAGTCGGTATTAATGACTTACTACAGGAACAATATCATTCACCTATTTGCGATTCCGTCATTGATTGCACAGCTACTGGTCCGTAATCAGCAGCTATCTGTCGCAAGCATTCAAAGCAAAGTCGCGCAAATATACCCATTCTTAAAACAAGAACTCTTTTTGAGCATTGAAGATGAAAAGCTGGCGGATGTAGTGAATAACTACATTGCAGAGTTATCGCGCCAAGGCCATATTTGTATTGAAGGCGATAACGTTGCCATCAACCAAGCAAACACTCAAGTACTGGTGCTGCTTGGCCAAACAATTGCCGAAACCTTACAACGTTATGCCATTGCCTTAAACTTGCTTTCAGAAGACCCTGAACTGGGTAAAGCCGATCTAGAAAAGAAAAGCCAAGACATCGCCCAACGACTGGGTCGATTACACGGTATTAATGCCCCTGAGTTTTTTGATAAAGGCGTTTTTTCAAGCATGTTTAACACACTTAAACAGCAAGCTTACCTGGATAAGAATGGCGAGTGTGACCAAGGAAAAAGCAAAGAGTTGGCCCAACTGCTCTACACCATGCTTTATCCTGAGGTTGAACTGACCATTAAAGAGAGCGTCTATCAGGCCAACCATTAAAGGCCTAGTCCTCCCTAGGATTCAATGTGTTTAGCTCAGACTAAAAAGGCATCCGATTGGATGCCTTTTTCTATTTACTTAGAAAGATAGCCTATAGAAGCTCATGGTATGACTCGATGTGGTCTGAATGATGACTTGATTGAGTACTTACTTGATTAGAAATCCAAGTAATAGCCCAATGGTGATGACCATACCAACGTAATTATTATTCAGGAATGCTTGAAAGCAATGCGGCCTTGAGCGATGGCGAATCAAATGTTGTTGGAAGACGAACAACGCACCCACAATGAGCAAGCTCCAGTAAAAACCACTACTGAGCGCATATTTATCACCCAATAGCATCAACATAATGAGCGTACACAATTGTAAAGCACCAATGATCATTTTATCAAAACGGTCAAAGAGAATGGCTGTCGACTTAATACCAATTTTCACATCATCATCTCGATCAACCATTGCATATTGAGTGTCATAGGCAATGGTCCAAACCGCGTTAATCGCAAATAGATACCAAACCATCATCGGTAATTCATTGGTTTGCGCCGCCCACGCCATAGGTATGGCCCAGCTAAAAGCAAGCCCAAGAAACAGTTGAGGAAGATGAGTATAACGTTTCATAAATGGGTAAATGAAAGCGAGAAGAATACCAACAAATGACAGCTTCACGGTCAGAGGATTCATGGTTAATACCAGAAGAAAAGAGACCACCGCCAAAACAACGAATAGCCCAATCGCCTCTTTGCT
>NZ_JBNGCJ010000396.1:0-2801 GCF_049974785.1 Vibrio genomosp. F10 str. 9ZD137 | reverse complement strand
ATTTAACCGACAGTACAACAGTCAAAGCCCCGCACGCCGTACTTAGCCCACTGATCGGTCAAGAAGTTGACCAAGTGTTCGTCGACCACAACCAAATGGTTAAAAAAGGCGATCTTATCTATACGCTCAAAGCGGAAGATACAGAAAACCAACTTGAAGGGTTAGATGCACAAATTAAAGCAGCACAAGCTGAAATTTTAGCGCTCACACTGAAAATCGAAAATGATGAACGTAACCTTGACCGCTTGAAGAAGCTGAACGATTTTGCTCAGCAATCTACACGCGATGATTTGCAAACTAGTATTGAGTCCACTCACGCTCAGATTGCCTCAGCTAACGCTCAAATTCTTGCAATTGAAGCACAAATCGCAACCGCAAAATGGCAAAACGATCGTCGTGAGATTCGTGCTCCGTTTGATGGACAGCTATCAATTGCCAACATCACTGACGGCACTCGCGTGGGTAACATGCACCTATACGATACCAGCAAAAAATTTGTTGAAATGCGTATTGCAGACCAAACGTTCCGTGGGATCCAAATTGGTCAGTTTGCAGAGTTCTACGTTGATGCCTATCCAGGTGAAATTTTCCGTGGCCGTGTACACAGTGTGACAACCGGTACAGGTGAAGCGCGTGTATCGGTACTCAACGGGTCACAACATGTTCGTCAGCATGTGGGGAATAACATGGGATCTCACGGCCGTACGATCGTCATTGAATTCCAAGAGCCAGAAGGCTATAACGTCCCTATCGGTGCTACAGGTTCAGGTTGGGTTTCAGCAGAAAAACCTCACCCTATGCTTGGCTTTATGGATATCATTGGTGGCGCAACCGTTCGCTTGAAAGCCTACAAATCGTATCTATCAGCATTATAAGCGCCATCTCATTCTTTGAGAGGCCATGGTAGTTTTAGAGGAACAACGAAAAAGGGAAGCCCTCGATTGGCTTCCCTTTTCTTCATTTAGTGACAAGCTGCTTTACTTATTTCGTTCAGTCCATGCCTCTACTTGATGGTTAATGATCGGTTCTACAATACTGCTGAGCCATTGCTGTTTTGGTGAGTGGCGCAAGGAAGCTTTCATGATCAAAGCAACATCCAAGTTGAGTTTATGGTGGGCTTCTGATTCAAAGTAAGGCTCATACTTTAATGTAAAACAATCGTCCATCAGCTCGTTCATGACGACTTGGCTGTCGACAATGATACCCACTTCAATATTCGGGTCTAGTCGGCGAAAATGATCAGTCGTATCATTCACACCAGGAATTAAGAATTTGACGTATTCACCCTCTGTATTCCCAGCAAAATAACCCGCTCCTGAATGAATGCGTTTCTGATAAAAAGCCTGGGGCTTATCGTTGATCGCGTGGACACCTAAATCGACTTCTTCATTTAAAATCAGCGATTCAGAATGATGCCCCCATTGGCGCAGTTCAATAAGCGCATTGGTCTCTTTTCTCAGAGTAGTAATGAGTTCTGTACCAACATTGTCTAAATAAGGGCTCACAACATGTAAGGTCACTTTGTCCAAAGACATAGGATCAAAACGTTCTGGTTCGAGAGCAATCGTAAGTTGCTCAAGCGCATTCCTTACCTTTGGCTCAATCGATTCTGCATAACTGGTGGGAACAAGGCCCATTGAGTTTCGTAAAAACAGCGGATCCCCTAAATCTTCGCGCAATTGCGACAGCACTTTGGATACGTAGGATTGAGAACGGCCCAATTTAGTCGCCGCTCTCTGAGTGGAACGGGTTTGCATCAGTGCTAAAAATACATGTAGGGTATTTAAATCATTCATCTATGACCTATCACTATTCTGTTGTCTTTGATATTTATTCATTCGTGAACCTAGCATCACTACCGAAACGCCCTTTCAATGTTCTCGTCGTTTTTAGCAAGCGACAATTGGAATAAGCTTTATTCCAATTGTACGGGAACGTTTCGTTACAATACAACGCTAATTTACCTGTCTGTGTCACAAGGATTCATAGGCTTTCGTTTGAGGCAAGGAAGCTTCTTTAAGAGTGATTCAATAATGAAAACATCAATGTCTCGTGCTCTACCGAAAAATAAAATGCGATCGGCTGTTCCTCTGTTTACTCTATCTCTTTTAAGCGCTGCTGTATTGAGCACGACGTCTGTTCATGCAAGTGGCATTTTTATGCAAGAAGCGATCATTGCCAATGCGGGCACCACGGGTGCGGGTGACGGCGTTTACACGCAATCCGCAGCCGCGATGTGGACAAACCCCGCCACCATGTCTCACATGGGTGAGAGCATGACGACAGTCAATACTCTACTGCTTGATCTAGAGATGAACTACGCTGATGCTGATCAAGGGGAAAGCGGCAAAGCGCATACACTTATGCCTTCTATCGGTGTCTTTCACGCACGTCAACTTAATGATGACGTGCACCTCGGCCTTGCTCTAGGCACCGTTGGTGGTTCGAGTGTTGATTACGGCAGTGATTGGACGGGCAGAAATTTAATGACAGATACGACCCTAACAGCCGTCCAATTTAACCCTTCTCTTAGCTTTCGAGTAACAGACCAAGTCTCTTGGGGTATCGGTGCGCAGTTTAGTTGGGCCTCATTAGAAATGGGGATGGCGTCAGGAAATGTTCAACTAGAGAAATCATCGGATTGGGCATACGGGTTCAATGCAGGTGTCATGTACAAGCAAAGCGAAAATCTGGATCTTGGCTTTAGTTTCCGTTCAAAAGTAGAACACGATTTCTCAACCAATATCAGTGGCCCTGGCGATATTAACCCAGCCGTTGCTTCTGAGCTGGCTGTTCCAGCC
>NZ_JBNGCJ010000395.1:0-4319 GCF_049974785.1 Vibrio genomosp. F10 str. 9ZD137 | reverse complement strand
AACCGCTCTTCCGATCTCTCATGGTTACAAGCTAACGGCGATATGGCAGAGGTTTAATTAATGTCCACAGAAATTACTTATGATGGCGTAGAACAGTTGCCAATGCGCAAGTTCACCGAAGACGCTTATCTGAACTATTCAATGTACGTCATTATGGACCGAGCGTTACCTTACATTGGTGACGGTTTGAAGCCTGTTCAGCGACGTATTATTTACGCGATGTCAGAGCTTGGCTTATCGGCGTCATCAAAATATAAAAAATCGGCGCGTACGGTTGGTGATGTACTTGGTAAGTACCACCCTCATGGTGACTCGGCGTGTTATGAAGCCATGGTATTAATGGCTCAGCCGTTCTCATACCGCTACCCATTGGTTGATGGCCAAGGTAACTGGGGTGCGCCCGATGATCCTAAATCGTTCGCAGCCATGCGTTATACCGAAGCCAAACTGTCTAAGTTTGCCGAGGTATTGCTGGGTGAATTAGGGCAAGGCACGGTGGAGTGGCAACCAAACTTTGATGGCACGATGAAAGAGCCACAAATGCTGCCTGCTCGTCTGCCGCATATTTTACTTAATGGTATTACCGGTATTGCGGTGGGTATGGCAACCGATATTCCACCTCACAATGTGCGTGAAGTGGCGAGTGCTGCGATCCACTTGCTGGATAACCCGAAAGCCGAACTCAACGATGTGATGGGCTTTATTCAAGGCCCAGACTACCCGACAGAAGCTGAAATTATTTCACCGCGAAGCGATATAGAAAAAATTTATCGTACCGGTCGAGGCAGCATTAAAATGCGTGCGGTATGGCACAAAGAGGGCAATGATATTGTCATCACTGCGTTACCTCACCAAGTTTCAGGTGCGAAGCTTCTAGAGCAGATTGCGGCGCAAATGCGTGCGAAAAAGCTCCCTATGGTCGATGATCTTCGTGATGAATCGGATCATGAAAACCCGACTCGCATTGTGATCGTTCCTCGCTCTAACCGTATCGACTGCGATCAGTTAATGAACCACCTATTTGCCTCTACGGATCTTGAGAAAAACTTCCGCGTTAACCTCAATATGATTGGCCTGGATGAGCGTCCTCAAGTCAAAGGATTGGTTCAGATCCTGAATGAGTGGATCGAATTCCGTCGCACAACGGTGCGCAGACGTTTGCAATATCGCTTAGACAAAGTCCTTGCTCGATTGCACATCTTAGAAGGTTTGTTGGTCGCATATCTTAATATTGATGAAGTGATTGAAATCATTCGTACAGAGGACGAACCTCGCCCTGTACTCATGAGCCGCTTCAACATTACAGAGACGCAAGCGGATGCCATTTTAGATATTAAACTGCGTAATTTAGCGAAATTAGAAGAGTTTAAGATCCGTGGTGAGCAAGATGAACTCGCTAAAGAGCGCGACAAATTAGAAAAGCTATTGGGTTCTGAGCGTCGTCTTAGTACACTGATTAAAAAAGAAATTCAGGCTGATGCGGATAAGTTTGGCGATGATCGTCGCTCTCCACTGATTGAGCGTGCGGAAGCTAAAGCGCTTACTGAACGAGACCTTGTTCCAAGTGAGCCGATTACGGTTGTGCTTTCAGAAAAAGGCTGGATTCGTCATGCGAAAGGGCATGAGGTGGATGCTGAAACACTCAACTATAAATCAGGTGATAATTACTTAGCTCACGCCCGAGGAAAGAGTAATCAGCAAGCGGTGTTCTTTGCGAGTGACGGTAGAAGCTATTCACTGGAGTCGCACTCTCTACCTTCGGCTCGCAGTCAAGGAGAACCGATTACTGGTCGCTTGAATATCAGTGTGGGCAGCTCGATGCGCCAAGTGATTATGGGTGAGGATGATCAGCTGTGGTTAGTGGGGTCCGATGCCGGTTATGGCTTTGTTTGTAAAGGCAGTGATTTATTATCAAAAAACAAGAGTGGCAAAGCCTTGGTCAACCTTCCTCAAAACTCGGAAGTATTACCACCGCATACCGTTGGTAACCTAGACTCTGATGAGATTCTTGCGATAACGAACCAAGGCCGTATGTTGCTTTTCCCGATCAAAGATCTTCCTCAACTGGGTAAAGGGAAAGGGAATAAGATCATTAATATTCCTGCTGCAAAAGCCAAAGAGCGTGAAGAGTTTGTTTCTCACCTAATGGCATTACCTCAGGGTGCTTCTTTAACCATTTATGCAGGGAAGAGAAAGTTGGGTCTTAAGTCGGCTGATCTCGATAACTTTAGAGGCGAGCGTGGTCGTCGAGGCAGTCTATTGCCAAGAGGCCTACAGAGAGTGACACGAATAGAGCTGGAAGCCGATACTGAGCCAGAGGCTTAATAAAGCGGTATTCTCTAACCGCAAAAAGCCCCTGTATTTTATATAGAGGCTTTTTGTGGTTAGAACACCTTATTTCGCTTCACGTCACTGGTTAACTTAGATTACTCACGATTATCTTCAGCAACGGTAACGGGTAACGTTATCTCTTCACCTTTGCGTAGTAGCATAATGTCAATCGTTGTACCTGGTCGTAAATCTGTCACGATATCCATAACGCTTTGTCTGCCGTTGATTTTATGCCCATCGATTTTCAATATAATATCTTGGGCTTCGAAGCCAGCTTTTGCCCCTGGTCCATCAGGATCCAATCCAAGTACAACAATACCACCTAGGTGCTCACTCCCCAGTAATCGCGATGTTACCGAGTTGATGTCTTGCCCATCGATACCAATGTAACCACGGATGACTCGCCCATCAGCAATGATTTTATCCATAATCTTATGGGCTAATGGGTAAGGTATTGCAAAAGAGATCCCATACGTTTCAAGATCAGTTGCTTGCTGGAAGGAAGCGGTATTGATTCCAACGAGTTCACCTTGGCTGTTAACAAGAGCCCCTCCAGAATTGCCCTGATTGATTGCGGCATCGGTTTGGATAAAAGCTTGGCGACCATCCGCACTAATTGATGAGCGGCCCGTGGCTGAGATGATACCAAACGTGGTGGTTTGCCCAAGGTTGTATGGGTTGCCTATGGCAAGAACCACATCACCTACTTTAGCTGCATAATTTGTGTTTTGAGGGATGATAGGAAGGTTAGTTCCTTCTATTTGTAAAATGGCAATATCTGTGCGGCGATCTTTGCCGACCAACTGAGCGGCAGCGACTCGTCCATCTTGAAGAGCCACAATGATCTGATCGGCCTGAGCAATAACGTGATAGTTCGTTATGATATAGCCTTTCTCACTGACAATAACACCTGATCCTAGCCCCTGAGTCGAAAGCTTAGTGCGATTGTCTTCTGTGTACTTTCTACTGTAAATATTGACGACGGCTGGTGCCGCTTTTCTCACCGCGTCATTGAACGAAAGCTGAAGTGTTGAAAAATTATCTGTTGTCGAGGGAAGTACTTGTGGCAGAAAATTAGTACGTAAAGAAGGTATTGCCAGTAATAAAATGAGTGCCGTTGCCAAACCTAATACAACCGAACGTAACATGAAATTCAGCATACTGTCCTCAAAGTGGGTGGAAGTCTTTGTGATAATGGGTGTTTTTAATGCTTGCTGTCGAAGCATAGCATCAGAATGCTAAATAACAAAAAGGCGATACTCAAATGGTATCGCCTTTTATTAAGGTCATCTCACGATTTAATCGATGAGTTTATCGAATCACAAGATAGATGGTTCGATCCCCTCGTTGGATATTGAGTGCGAGAATACCCGGTTTTTCATCGATAACTGCACGAAACTCCGCAATGTTTTTAACTCGCTTTCTATTAACACCAATAATAATGTCATCGACCTGAAGTTGGTAGGCAGCCGCAGAGGAACCCTCTTCAATACTTGTTACCTTGATTCCTGGAATCGTATCGTTGTCTGTTGTATTCGTGAATTCAGCACCAGTTAGTCCCGGGTGGAGCTTTTCTGCGGGTGTTTTACTGGTGGTTTGCTCTCCTAGAGTGACCTCAAACGAGAGCGTTTTTCCATCTCGCACAACGCCTAATGTTAACTGTTTGCCTGCACCCAGTGTCGCGACTTTTGCACGTAACTCACTAAAGGTATCGATTTTCTTACCATTAATCGTGGTGATAATGTCACCCGCTTTGAGTCCAGCATCGTCTGCCGCACTGTCAGGTATGACTTGATTAACAAAAGCTCCTTTACTTGATTCGTAGCCTAATGCTTCTGCAAGCTCTGAAGTGACTTCTCCACCTTGAACACCAAGCATGCCGCGTTTGACTTCACCAAAATCAAGGATTTGATCAGTGAGGTTTTTCATCATGTTGGCCGGAATAGCAAAGCCGATACCTACATTGCCGCCATTGGGGCCCAATATGG
>NZ_JBNGCJ010000394.1:0-19197 GCF_049974785.1 Vibrio genomosp. F10 str. 9ZD137 | reverse complement strand
GATACGCTAGCCGTATTCGCTGAGATCAAGCCAAGCTTGGGACCCGTGTTATTACGACGCTGATAGAAGTGATCGTGATATTGAACCTGAACCAGATAATGCTGGCGTAGGAAATGAGTGTGGATGAATCAATACGTGCAAACACTGTATCTGATAGAGATTCCACCTGATTATCTACGCTGCTCAACCAAGGAGAGAGCAGTGAAAACCCCTCTAAATCTATGTACCTTAGCGGCCATAACGTCTTTATCAGTGGCCCCTCTATCGCTTCATGCAGCAGAAACTTTAACCGTATACACTTACGATTCATTTGCTGCAGATTGGGGCCCAGGTCCCGTTGTTGAAAAAGCCTTTGAAGCCCAATGTGGGTGTGACTTGAAATTGGTCGCGCTTGATGACGGTGTGTCTATTTTGAATCGCCTTCGCTTAGAAGGGAAAAACAGCAAAGCGGATATCGTTTTAGGTCTAGATAACAATCTTATGGCAGAAGCGAAAAAAACAGGGCTGTTGACCACTCATGGTGTTGATACTTCTTCTGTAACGCTTCCAAACGGTTGGAATGACGATACCTTTGTCCCTTACGATTATGGCTACTTTGCTTTTGTGTATAACAAAGAAACGCTGACTAACCCACCAAAAAGCTTAAAAGAATTGGTTGAACAACGCGATGACCTGACCGTCATCTATCAAGATCCTCGCACCTCAACACCAGGCCAAGGTTTACTGCTTTGGATGAAGTCGGTGTATGGTGATCAAAGCACTGAGGCATGGCAACAATTGGCGAAGAAAACCGTGACGGTTACTAAGGGTTGGTCTGAAGCCTATTCCATGTTCTTAAAAGGAGAGTCTGATTTAGTGCTGTCTTATACGACATCGCCTGCTTATCACCTCATCGCTGAAAATGATGACAAATACGCAGCGGCTAACTTTTCTGAAGGGCATTACACACAGGTAGAAGTAGCGGCCAAAGTGAACGGTTCAACCAATCAAAAATTGGCTGATGAATTCATGGCTTTTATTTTGAGTGATGAGTTTCAGTCAGCGATGCCAACGGGTAACTGGATGTACCCTGTGACGGGGATTGAACTCCCGACAGGCTATGAAACATTAACTGTCCCTGAAAAAGCATTAAGCTTCAGTTCTGATGACGTTGCGACAGAGCGTAAAACATGGATCGGAGAATGGCAGAATGCATTAACCATGTAATCAATGCCGATGATGTTGGTTGAGAATCTATTTTGAACGCCATTCCTAAAATAGGTATTTGGGTCGCGATTGCTATCGCGACCTTTGTTATTTCTGCGTTAGCAGCGCTGTTGTTTGAAGCGCCTTCACTGGACATGCGTCAAATATGGAGTGATCCGTATTATCGACATGTCACCAAGTTCAGCTTCTATCAGGCATTGCTTTCAAGTTTATTGAGTGTTGGTTTTGCCATTCCAGTGGCTCATGCTTTATCGCGTCGCCATTTTAAAGGCAAAGACCTCTTACTTAAATTGTTTGCAACAACATTAGTTCTGCCCGTATTAGTGGGCGTGTTTGGTTTGCTCGCCATATACGGTAATAGTGGGTTGATATCCGTTTGGCTACAGAAATTCGATACTGCGATGCCATTTTCAATTTATGGGTTAAATGGGATCTTGCTCGCGCATGTTTTTTTCAATCTTCCCTATGCGAGCCGATTACTTCTGCAAGCATTGGAAACCGTGCCCGCCGAACAACATAAACTTTGCGCACACTTAGGAATGAGCCACTGGACAAAATTTAAATGGGTGGAATGGCCGAGACTGAAGCAACAATTACCCCATGTTTTTGGCTTAGTGTTTATGCTCTGTTTCACCAGTTTTGCTACCGTAATGGCATTGGGTGGCGGGCCAAAGTCTACAACCATTGAATTGGCGATTTATCAAGCCATCAAATTCGATTTCGATCTGCAGGCAGGTGCTTTATTGGCGATTTGGCAAATGCTGCTCTGTGGTCTTATCGCACTCAGTATTCAGCGGCTATCAGCTCCGTTGTCAGTCAGCACTGGCGCAATGCAAAAATGCCTGTATTTAGTTAATGATACCTGGGTATCGAGAGGGTGGGATTGCTTTTGGATCATCGGTGCTCTATTGCTTGTATTACCCCCATTGTCCATGGTCATTATTAGTGGGATAAACAGCCAGCTTCCACATGTGTTAACCGATGCTCGCTTTTGGTCTGCCTTATGGTCTTCGCTCAAAGTAGCGAGCTTAGCCAGTATTATTGCTGTCACCGTGGGTATTGCTATTCTGGTGACTAGCCGAGCCCTTCGTTTACAAAGTAAATCGCGACAAGCAGATCAAATCGAACTTATGGGAACCATTATTTTGGTGACGCCCGGTTTAGTGGTGAGTACTGGCTTGTTTCTTTTATTACGTAATATCACCGATGTGTTCAGTGTTGCAGGAGTGGTTGTTATTGCGGTAAATGCATTGATGGCGCTGCCTTACGTGATAAAAACACTGGCTCAACCTATGCTGCATATTGCTCAACAGTATCAGTATGTTTGCGCGAGTTTGGGGATGAAGGGGTGGCAACGTTTTAGAGTTATTGAGTTTCGAGCACTCCGAAAACCGTTTGCTCACGCTTTTGCCATCAGCTTTATGTTTTCGATGGGGGATTTAAGTGCCATAGCCCTTTTTGGTAGCCAAGAGTTTAGAACACTGCCCCTGTATCTGTTTCAGTTACTAGGAAGTTATCAAATGGATGCGGCTGCGGTGGTATCGGTGACATTGCTATTGTTAAGTATCAGCTGCTTTGCTGTGATAGAAACACTGTTTAAAGCCAAGTAAGAGTATCGATAAATGCTAAGTTTAAAAAAGATTGATTACCGCTACCAGCAAGAATCCTTTCGCTTTGATTTAGAGGTTGAAGAAGGCTCGATCACGGCTTTAATGGGGCCGAGTGGGGCAGGGAAATCAACCTTGTTGAGTTTGGTGGCTGGCTTTATCGATCCCGTATCGGGTGCTATTGAAGTGGCCGGTCAGTCTGTTATCGGCAAAGACCCTTACCAACGCCCTTTTTCTATGCTATTTCAAGAGCATAATCTTTTTGCCCACTTGAGCGTGCGAGAGAATATAGGGTTGGGGCTCCACCCTGGACTAAAGTTAACCGATGAACACAAGCTGAAAGTCATTAATGCCGCAGAGCAAGTGGGTGTAGATAGCTTATTGGATAGGCTCCCAGAGCATTTGTCCGGTGGTCAGCGGCAACGTGTCGCTTTGGCAAGGTGTTTTGTGCAAGCTCATCCTATTTGGCTTTTAGATGAACCATTTTCGGCGCTAGACCCTGTGTTGCGAGAAGAGATGTTGGCGCTTGTTAAGCGTTTAGCTACGGAGAGAAACATTACCGTACTGATGGTGACTCATCATGTTAATGATGCCAAAGCAATCGCCAGCCACTTTGCCTTTATTGCTAACTTTCAGGTAGAAAGCACCGGTCGAATCGATCAATTAACCGCTCTTCATTCAAACGTTCAACTGGCTGAATTTGTCAAAGCCGCACAATAGTGCATCGTGTTTAGTGTGATTTTTCCGGTCAGTAAAGACTCTCTTGGGCAATAAAAGTTGGGCAAGAAAAAAGGTTGATGAAAGTCATCAACCTTTTCTGTTTAAACCAATCTGTCTAAAACAAGCTATCTAAAACAAGCTATCTAAAACACGCTGTCGAAAGCCAGTTATCCAAACCAAAGCCTAAATCGGCGTGTTAGTCTTGAGAGTTTTCATGCTGCTCTTTTAACACCTGAAATACTTCACGGAAAGCTTTTGCTGGCTTGCCCGCTTTTTTCTCTTTATTCGCTTGGCGAGAGAGCTGGCGTAAACGTTGGCGATCCGCTTCTGGATATAAATCCATCACATCAGCAATCGCACTATCACCTTCTCCAATCACTCGGTCTCGCAGTTTTTCAATTTTATGTAGCTCTGCAGTCGCTTGTGAGTGTTTGTTACGGATTTTATCTAAACCTGCTTGCAGAGGTTCCGTATCGATATTACGCATAATTTTGCCAATGTATTGTAGCTGGCGACGCTTTGCTTCATTTTTGAATCGCTGTGCATCTTTAATCGCATCAGCAAGGTCTTCGCTCATTGGGATCTTCTTCAACATGGTTGGTGTCAGAGCGACAAGCTCTTCACCTAGCTTTTGTAGTATGTCCATGTCGTGTTTCATTTCGGTTTTACTGACCCAAATGATCTCTTCTTCTGGTTCCCAAGGCGCTTTCTGATTTTTACGTGCCATCTTTTCTGCCTATATCACTGTCTTAAACTAATATTAGGCCTATTTTAACAACAATCGTGGGGAGATTGCGAAATTCTTGTTATCCTAAGCAATATAATTCACAAATGACTCAGATTAGAATTAGATATGGATGTAAAACAGCAAGTCGCTCAACAACGTGTTGATTTAGAAGCCGCGGTCGCGAAAGCCTTAGAGATGGCTTCAGTCAGCTCAGACGCAGCAGAAGTCGCCATTACTAAATCCACAGGTCTTAGTGTTTCGACACGAATGTGTGAAGTAGAGAATGTTGAGTTTAATAGTGATGGTGCGTTGGGGATCACCGTATATCGAAATCAGCAGAAGGGCAGTGCGTCCACCTCTGATCTGAGTGATAAAGCGATAGCTCAAACCGTCGCAGCCGCGTTAGATATTGCTCAGTATACTTCAACCGACCCGTATGCGGGCCCTGCACCAGAAGAGTTTATGGTCAAGGATATCCCTGATCTCGACCTATTCCACCCAGATACGCCTGATCCCGACTATGCGGCACAAGTGGCGATTGCGACAGAACAGAAAGCCCTCTCTTACAGCGATAAAATAAAGCAAAGTGATGGGGCAAGTTACGATAGCCATTACGGCGTGAAAGTCTATGGTAATAGCCACGGTTTGCTTGCGAGTTATGCCTCTAGCCGTCACAGCATCAGTTGTAGTGTGATTGGTGAAGGGAAAAACGGTGAAATGGAACGCGATTATAGCTATACCGTTGCCCGTCACCGTGATGACCTGTGGACGCCAGAAACTGTCGGTCAGCAGGCCGCTGAGAAGACCATTAGTCGCTTAGATGCCAGAAAACTGAAGACGGGCAGTTACCCGGTTATGTTTGCTTCGGATGTTGCTACCGGGCTTATTGGTCACTTGGTGATGGCGATAAGTGGTGGCAATTTATATCGTAAATCTTCTTTCTTGCTGGATAAGCTCGGAGAGCAAATTCTACCTGAGTGGTTCAATATCTCTGAGCGCCCGCATGTTTTACGCGGTTTAGCGTCCAGTCCTTTTGATAGTGAAGGCGTATTCACACAAGATCGTGAAATCATCACTGATGGTGTTCTCGCGACTTACCTGATCACCAGTTACGCTGCTCGTAAGATGAATCGACAAGTCACCGGTCATGCTGGTGGCATTCACAACTGGTATGTGAAATCAACCGGTCAGAACTTTGATCAAATGCTAAAAGAGCTTGGCACAGGACTGCTGGTTACTGAAGTGATGGGGCAAGGGGTCAATATCGTCACCGGTGATTACTCTCGTGGCGCTGCGGGTTTTTGGGTCGAAAATGGAGAGATTCAGTATCCAGTTTCTGAAATCACCATTGCGGGTGAGTTAAAAGATATGTTCTCTCGAATCGTTGCGGTTGGCAGTGATGTAGAAACGCGCTCTCAAATTCAAACGGGCTCTATCTTGTTAGATAATATGAAGATTGCTGGTGAGTAAGCTGTTGGTAGATGAAAGTTTGATGTCATCTGATGAAATAAGAACAACCAGCATTTGAATGAGTCGCGAGAGCTTGACTCGATAACATTTAAAAAGGCTTAACATTATTTGTTAAGCCTTTTTATTAAGCCTACTTGGATCGAGCTAGTTGGTGCTCTGATTCCATCAATACAGTTAGATAACGAGCGTTGCCAGCCCAAGGAAGACAAACAATCCGATCACGTCTGTGATTGTGGTGAGCATCATTCCCCCTGCCAATGCTGGGTCAATATCCATTTTTTTAAGTAGGATAGGGATACTCACACCGGCTACGCCTGCAACCAGTAAGTTGACCATCATGGCGGCAGACAGGATCCCACCAAGTACCCAGTCTCCTTTCCATGCGACAACGATAGCACCAATAATCAGAGCCCAAAGAATGCCATTTAAGAAGCCGATGGCCGCTTCTTTTAGTAACAACTCTCGCTTGTTAGAGTCGCCGATATGTCCAAGCGCTAAGCCGCGAATGACCAGAGCGACCGTTTGATTACCGGCTACACCACCCATTGAAGGAACGATGGTCATCAGCACCGCAATGGCTGCCATCTGCTCAAGGGTTGCTTCAAACATATTGGAAACAGACGCTGCTGTGAGCGCCGCGAGTACATTGACACCAAGCCATACGCTTCGCTTTCGCGCCGATTTAACCACGGGTGCAAAGGTATCCTCGTCATCGTCAAGACCGGCCATACTCATCATGGAGTGCTCGGCATCTTCACGAATGACATCAACCACATCATCGATGGTAATTCGGCCAACTAGGTGTTGATCTTTATCTACGACGGGCGCTGAAACCCAATTTCGTCGTTCAAACAAACTGGCTACATCGGTATCACTGGTGTCGACCGAAATCGCTTCATCAGCGTCATCCATCACATCAGTAATCGGTGTATCAGGTTGGGTTGTTAGTAGGGCGGTTAGTGAAAGATGGCCGATAAGTCGGCTTTGTTCATCAATGACATAGAGAGCATCGGTCGCCTCGGGTAACTCACCTTTCATGCGCAAATAGCGAAGAACAACATCAATATCCACATCCGCACGAATAGTGATGACGTCAGTATTCATGATCCCACCCGCGGTATCTTCGGGGTAAGACAGAGCGGTTTCTACACGTTGGCGATCAGCAATGTCCATTTGAGAAAGGACTTCGCGTGAGACATCATCAGGAAGGCTACGTAAGACATACGCTACATCATCTGTGTCCATCCCTTCGGTAGCTTCAGCAATGGTTTCAGGCGCCATTTTAGAGACGAGTTCGTCTTTAACGTCTTCGCTTAACTCATCAAGGATTTCACCGTAGTCTTCGGGATCGGTTAATTGCCAAAGAACATTTCGGCCTTTGCGTGGCGAGGCTTCCAGCAGGTGAGCGATATCCTCAGGTTCCATGTCCTGCAATTGGCGTCGGACATGAACAAAACGACCGTTTTCCAGTGCATCGGTCACTTCTTGGAGGGTTTGGTGAGCCTGGTCAAATTCAGTTTGCTCTGCCATTGATTCCCCCTAACTCTATATGCTTACAATATTTTGAATAGTAACTTAATTCTATACCTAAGCAACTACTTATGTGACTGAATATTGGATAATAATCGACAGACAAAAACCATCGCAGAGTAGCGATAAAAATCACTCATCTTCTTCAAATCGGTCTTCAATAAGGAGACAAACCGCTTCTAAAGCGTTGATGGAATCGGCACCTTCGGCATTAATTGTCACGTATTGGCCCTGGGCGGATTCTAACATCAATAGCCCCATGACACTGTCGGCCGTGGCTTCTGTACCCTCATGATTAACAATGGTAAGAATGGCATCAAAAGACTGAGCCAGATCAACGAGCTTAACCGCCGCTCGCGCATGTAGCCCAAGACGGTTTTGAATTAAAACGGTACGGCTTTGTTGCTGCATGCTACCACCTTCCAAATAGTTATGTTGTTGAGAGCATTCTGGCTTGGCTACGAATGATGCTCTTCTAAAGAGGCGTGTCGAATTTGAACGAGTTTGCCTTGCTTTGAAAAATATTCGCCTAATTGCTGAGTCAGATAAACAGAGCGATGTTTGCCGCCAGTACAACCGATAGCAATCGTTAAATAGCTACGATTATTCTTTTCAAGCTTAGGTAGCCAGTTAGAGATGAAGGTTTGAATCTGTTCTTGTAACTGACCCACTTCATCATGATCTTCTAAAAATTCAATGATAGGCTTATCAAGCCCTGTCATTGGGCGAAGTTCCGGCTCCCAATGTGGGTTAGGGAGAAACCTTACGTCAAAAACATAGTCAGCATCATTCGGCAGGCCATATTTAAAGCCAAAAGATTGAAAGACCATGATGAGCTCTTTGCTCTCAGTGCCTTCTACTTTTACCCTGACTGTCTCGCTGAGTTCATGCAGCGATTGATTGCTGCTGTCGATGACTAAATCTGCGTGTTCTTTAAGTGGTGATAGGACTTTTTTCTCTAAAGAAATTGCTTGGGCGAGAGAGGGTTTTGAATCACTTAATGACAGTGGATGAATGCGGCGAGTTTCACTATAGCGTTTGAGGAGCGTTTCTTGGTTAGCATCGAGAAAGAGAACGCTGATGCTGTCGTTTTCTTTTAGTTTTGCAAGAAGGTCATCAACTAAATTCGGTTCTTTGGGCAGGTTCCGAATATCGATACTGACGGCGACGTTCTGTGTGCTGTCATTCACCGATTCCATGAATGCATCTAACAAGTTGACCGGAAGGTTATCTACACAGTAGTAACCAAGATCTTCCAGCACGCGTAACGCGACACTTTTTCCGGCCCCAGAATGACCACTTACAACAATTAGACGCATAGTTGAACTCAGTGATTGATCATGATGTTATACAATTCTTCGTCATTTTGCGCATTACGAAGTTGCTTTAAAACTTGTTTATCATTAAGGCGAGCCGCCATTGATGACAATGTTTTTAGGTGCTCTTTACACTGATCTTCAGGAACAAGTAATGCGAAGAGTAAGTCTACTGGTCGGTTATCGATCGCGTCGAACTCGATAGGTTGCTCACATTGCAGCAGTACCGCAACGGCATGATCGCTAGAGTTCATTCGCGCGTGAGGAATGGCAATACCATTGCCAATGCCTGTGCTGCCAACCTTTTCTCGGCTTAGCATGCATTCAAATAACTCTGTAGAGTCTTGCCCTGTTTGGTTTGCAACGATCTCGCTGATCATTTCAAGGGCTCTTTTTTTACTGGTGCACTGGACGGCACTTTTTGTGCAGTCCAGTGACAATACTTCGCTTAATTGCATGATTAATGACTACTTAGCTTTTCTTTGTGTTTGTTCAGTTGTCTTACGAGTTTATCCACGAGTGCATCTATCGCTGCATACATATTTTCATCATTTGCAGTGGCGTGAATATCTCCCTGATTAATATGGAGGGTAGCTTCAGCGATCTGGCTTACTTTTTCAACCTTCAAAACCACATGAACGTTATTTATGTGGTCGAAAAATCGCTCAAGCTTTTGAAATTTGGTATTTACATAGTCTTGCATTGAATCGGTAAGATCAACGTGATGGGCATTAATATTGATTTGCATAGACTTTCCTTTTCGATTTGTTGCCTTATAACAGGCGTTTGCGCTGACTCGACGGGGCAATCCCCAAAGATTCACGATACTTCGCTATCGTCCTTCTAGCGACCTGAATCCCTTGTTCGGCCAGTAGGGCTGCAATTTTACTATCGCTAAGTGGCTTGGCTGTATTTTCTGCGGCAACCAGCTTTTTGATAAGCGCACGTATTGCAGTTGAGGAGCATTCCCCTCCATTGTCTGTACTGACATGGCTAGAGAAGAAATATTTCAACTCGAAGATACCCCTTGGGGTATGCATAAATTTCTGTGTTGTAACTCTGGAGATGGTGGACTCATGCATTTCAACCGACAATGCCACATCGTTGAGTACCATAGGTTTCATCGCCTCTTCCCCATACTCGAAGAAATCGCGCTGATGTTCAACTATGCATTTAGCAACTTTGAGCAGCGTCTCGTTTCGGCTCTCTAAGCTTTTGATTAACCATTTTGCTTCTTGAAGATTGCTTCTGATGTATTGGCTATCGGGGCTATTACCTTTTCCAAGGCTGGCGTATTGCTGGTTTACTTTAAGCTTTGGCACGCTATCTGGGTTAATGGTAACAACCCACTTACCGTGATCCTTAAAAACAGAGACATCTGGAATGACATATTCAGCGTGGTCTGGCGTAATTCGACTGCCTGGCCGAGGGTCAAGCTGTTGAATAAGAGATAAGGCGCTACGTAAGTCGTCTTCTTTCAGCTTGGTGGCTTTGATGATCAGCTTATAATCACGATTGCCCAACTGATCGATATGGTCATTGAGGACCAGTTTGGCTTCTTCTAACCAGGGGGTTTCTTTTGGGAAGGTCGCCAATTGCAGCAATAAGCAGTCTTGTAGGTTGACGGAGCCTGCACCCAAGGGGTCAAATTGCTGAATGCGTTTTCGAACCGCTTCAATTTCATCTAACTCGATATCTTCGTTATCAAAGCTTTCTAAAATATCTTGGGTTGAAATCGTGAGGTAACCGTAATCATCAATCGCATCAATGATCGCCAAAGCGATGGTTCTATCGGTATCGCTGAATGGTGTTAAATCGAGCTGCCATAACAGGTAGTCTTGAAGTGATTGAGTGGTTTCACCCTGGTAGACGGGGGCATCATCATCAAATGCAATACCAGTACTGCCCGTATTTGCTGAGTAAACATCTTCCCATGTGGTGTCGATTTCAAGTTCATTACTGATCTCTGACTTTTCAATCAGCTCAGAGCTGTCTTTTTGATCCGGTTCTGTGACTTCGACGGTGGGCGCTTGTTCTGCCTGGGTGTTCTTCTCCTCATTAACGCTCGGTTCATCGTTAGATTCTTCCACGTCGAGTAACGGGTTGGAATCAAGCGCTTCCTGAATTTCCTGTTGAAGATCGAGAGTCGACAATTGCAACAAGCGAATCGCTTGCTGTAATTGTGGTGTCATGGCTAACTGTTGACCTAGCTTGAGCTGTAATGAGGGTTTCATTCAGTATCGTTTACCTTGTTATTTTTATAATCCACTTCGCTCTCTATTTAATCATAGACGGAATTGTTCACCGAGATAAACTTGTTTTACTTGTTCATTATTGAGAACGTCCGCCGGAGTTCCCTCTGCGATGAGGTGTCCTTGGCTCACGATGTAAGCTTTTTCACAAACATCAAGGGTTTCGCGAACATTGTGATCGGTGATCAGCACGCCTAATCCACGATCTCGTAGGTGTTCAATGATCTTCTTTATATCGATGACGGAGATAGGGTCAACACCAGCAAAGGGTTCATCGAGTAAAATGAACTGAGGATTAGCCGCCAATGCTCGAGCAATTTCTACTCGACGTCTTTCACCACCAGACAGAGCCATACCTGCGCTTTTACGAATATGTTGTATGTGGAACTCTTCCAGTAAGTCTTCCAGTTTGTCCTGGCGCTCTTCATGGGTGATCTCTTCGCGAGTCTGAAGAACCGCCATGATATTATCTTCTACTGATAACTTACGAAAAATAGAGGCTTCTTGTGGCAAGTAGCCGATACCCATTCTAGAGCGACTGTGCATTGGCAAAATACTAATGTCTTTGCCATCAATGCTTATTTTGCCTTCGTCACGAGCAACAAGACCTACGATCATGTAGAAAGAGGTAGTTTTACCTGCGCCATTAGGGCCCAATAAGCCTACGATTTGTCCTGACTCAACTTGAAGACTTACGTCAGAAACCACTCGACGATTTTTATAGCTTTTGGCTAAGTTTTCCGCTTTTAATATCGACATAATTACTCTTGGACGGTTTGAGGTTGAAGAACGGTTGATACACGATCACCTTCTTTGCCGTCAGCCATTAGTTTTTGTTCGGTGATTTGGTAGCGAATCTTGGTACCTCGGATGATACTGCCATCTTGGGAAAGCATCGCTCGTTCTATCATTGTTAAGCGGTCATCGACGAGTTTGTAGTATAGCTCTTCAGCTTCACCGTAAAGTGTTTTGCCATCATCGGTCAGCTGTGAAAAAGTCGCGAGATCGCCGTAACCTTCGATTTCTTCAATCGTGCCATCGGTAGGGTTACGCAAAACGATGACTTTATCCGCATTAATATTAATGCTGCCTTGTCTAAGTTTTACATCACCTAAAAAGGTGACTCGATTACTTTGCATATCAAGATTTTGGCTATCTGAATCAATGTAAACGGGTTGGTCTTTATCTGTCGAGAGCGCCAGAGCGCTACCTGATGCGACCAAACAAGCTATCAGGCTAAGGTGCGAGAGTTTCATATCTACCTTGAACATAGTTATAAAGAACAGCGTTATTGTCAGCAAAATTGCCTTTCATCGCTTGTCCTTCCGTTTCAAATTGTGGGCCAACAAGATTCACTTGATTATCTGCCCAAAAATCACGATTGGTTAATTTGATGCTGAGCTCTGATGTGGTCATGGTATCGAAGCCGGATTCATCGAGCATGTTATTCGCAATCACGTTGTCATAAAGAGTGAGTATCTGATCGCTGTCGAGTTTCGCTCTATCTGCGGTGATCTCCCACTCCTGAATAGTCCCATCTTTGTACACTTTAAGTACCGGTAGATCAAACCAAGTATCCCCATTTTCAGCGAAGTTCTCTAAATATACCGAGGTAATGATATAGCTACGAAGGCCTTCGTCTGTGTAAGAGGTATTTTCAATATTACGACCGGTAAACATCGGTAGCTCTTGATTGGGGGCGACTTGAATATCAAATTCTTGCTCTTTGTCATACAGATAATAGCCAGACCACGTCGCAACAAAAAATAGCAAGATATAAGCAATGCGGGCCAGACTCATATACTGAGTCCTTTGTGGCTATCGAGTTCATCACGTGCTTGAAGAATCAGGTCGCATACTTCACGTACCGCGCCATGGCCGCCTTTAATCGACGTAACATAGTTTGCTCGTCTTGCCAGTAATGGGTGTCCATCAGCTACGCATACTTTCAATCCGACTTTTTCCATAACCGGCCAATCAATTAAGTCATCACCAATATAGCCTGTTTGCTGTGGGGCAATATTGAGTTTGTTACAAATATCTTGATACGCTTTGACTTTATTGTCTTGGCCTTGATAGATCAGTGAAATCCCCAGCGCTTTCATGCGATTTTCTACAATCTGAGACTGACGACCTGTAATGATGGCGACTTCTATCCCTGCGTTCATCAGAGATTTAACCCCATAGCCATCACGAGTATGAAACGTTTTGAGTTCTTCGCCATTGTTACCCATGTAGATACGACCATCAGAAAAGACACCATCAACGTCACAAATGAGAAGCTTGATCTCTTTTGCTAAGGCGATAATCTCAGCGTCGACGTCGCCATACAGTGTTTCTACCAAGGTAGTCATTACATTACTCCCGCTTTTAGTAAGTCGTGCATATTCAATGCGCCAACCAGTTGACCATCATGGCAAAGCATTAAGCCGTTAATGCTCTTATCTTGCATCAGGTTAAGCCCTTCAGCGGCCAGCATATCAGGATGAGCCACGGTTGGATTTTTGGTCATCACCTCGCCAATCGTCGAGCTGTGAATATCAATACGTTTGTCTAGAATACGCCTTAAATCACCATCGGTAAATATTCCCACCAGTTGCTGTTTATCGTCAGTAACAGCGGTCATTCCCAAACCTTTTTGGCTGATTTCTAATAATGCATCACGTATTAATGTTTCTGCTTTTACTGCCGGTAGAGCATTACCTGAATGCATGATGTCTGAGAGTTTGAGCAGTAATTTACGGCCTAGCGCACCACCAGGGTGAGACAGAGCAAAATCTTCGGCGGTAAAACCACGCGCTTCCATTAGAGCGACGGCTAATGCATCACCCATCACCAATGTAGCGGTTGTGCTAGAGGTTGGAGCAAGTTCCAGTGGGCACGCTTCTTTTGGCACGGTGATTTGTAGATGGTAGTCCGCCAGCGTTGCCATGTTAGAGCTTGGTTTGCCGGTCATGCTGATAATGCAAATATTACGGCGCTTTAAAACGGGAAATAGTGACAGTATTTCAGAAGACTCGCCCGAGTTTGAAATGGCAAGCACAATATCACCCGCTTCAATCATGCCTAAATCACCATGGGCGGCTTCGCCTGGGTGAACAAAGAAGGCTGAGGTGCCGGTACTCGCCAGTGAGGCGGCGATTTTATTACCAATATGGCCTGATTTACCCATACCCATTACGGCGACTTTGCCTTTGTTACTTAATATTCGTTCACAAGCGCCGTTGAAGTCTTGATTAAAATATTGCTCGAGTTGTTCTAGCGCTTGAATTTCTGTCGTCAGGACTTGTTTAGCAACACGATGATAGTCAAAAGTTGGTGACATTGGGCGACTCCAATTCTGCGTTACGCAGTCATATTAATGACAAGGAAAGCTTGGTATGCAATGAAAATGGTGAATAATATGCCACCCTCAATACGGTTAATGCTGCGTGATTTACCTAATGCCATTAGCACCAGTAGTAAAGAGACACCAAGCATGACCCAAAAGTCCCTTCCCATCGCATGCTCATTGATGATTGATGGGTTTAAAATACCGGGAATCCCCATGACTGCGAGGATGTTGAAGACATTTGAGCCGATAATGTTGCCAACGGCCATATCATCTTCGCCTTTTAAGACACCGGCTAACGAGGCAGCAAGTTCAGGTAAACTCGTACCGACAGCAATGATGGTCAGGCCGATGACCAGGTCACTCATACCAAAGAATTTAGCGATAATGACGGCGTTTGAAACCAACACGCTTGCTGCAACAGGAAGGATAATCAGTCCCACCACGACCCATATTCCGGCCTTGACGTTACTGACGCCTTCTGGGACTTCCGACTCTTGCTCATCAATCAGTACGTCACCATTTTTCTTTTCGTTGCGACTGATGCGTAGCATCGCTAAGATGAAAAAAGCAAAGAGCACAAAAAGCAACACGCCTTCGGCTCGGCCTAAGTGGTTGTTCCATAAAATAGCCCCAGCAACCAGAGTCACCCCTATCATCAGGGGAAGTTCGCGTCTTAATACTGCGGAGCTAATAGAGAGCGGTTTAATTAATGCGGTAATACCGAGGATCAACGCGATGTTAGCAATGTTGGACCCGAGAACGTTTCCGACGGCGGTATCAGTCTTTCCGTCTAAAGCCGCTGTGGCTGACACCATCATTTCTGGCGCAGACGATCCCATCGCTAATATAGTCATACCAATAACGAGAGGGGAGATACCGACATTTCGTGCCAGTGCAGCGGCGCCAAAAACCAGTTTGTCCGCACTCCATACTAAAAATATCAGTCCGACAATGAGAAATGCTACCGCTTCCAGCATGATGATTCCTAAAAATATAAAGAAGTGAATTAACCGTTAATTTTGACGGTTTGATTCGTAAAAGGGAAGATTTAGATGAAATTAATTCGCAGTCAGTGTGTATTATCTTCTTATTACTACAATAAGTTTGGTGAATTTCGATTCAATACTGATTTCGATGCCAATTACTTTAATTTCATAAGCAATATGCTTATGATTCATCATCTAAAGGATGCACATTGATGGATGTTATAGAGTGCCTATGTCTTCAAACGATTTAATTACTATCAATCAATTGAATTTCTCTCGCTCAGGCCGAGTGATTTTTGATGATATAAGCTTATCTGTCCCTACAGGAAAAATTACCGCAATTATGGGGCCATCGGGCATTGGAAAAACAACCTTATTGCGTTTGATTGGTGGTCAATTGGCTCCTGATTCTGGTGAAATCTGGTTTGATGGCGAGAACATTCCTCAATTAAATCGCAGCCAGCTTTATCAAGCGCGAAAAAAGATGAGCATGTTGTTTCAATCCGGCGCTCTGTTCACTGATCTCAGTGTGTTTGATAATGTCGCCTTTCCTTTGCGAGAGCATACCGATTTAGATGAAGCGTTAATTCGAACCTTAGTACTGCTTAAACTTGAGGCGGTGGGCCTGCGTGGTGCGGCTCAATTGATGCCGAGTGAGCTTTCTGGCGGAATGGCAAGACGTGCTGCTTTGGCGCGGGCCATTGCTCTGGACCCCGATCTAATTATGTATGACGAACCTTTTGTTGGCCAAGACCCTATTACCATGGGCGTTCTGGTTGAATTAATCCGAAACCTGAACCAAGCCTTAGGTGTGACCGCTGTTGTGGTGTCTCACGATGTCCCTGAAGTGATGAGTATTGCTGATTGGGTGTATTTGCTTGCGGATGGGAAAGTGATCGCTCAAGGCTCGCCACAAGAATTAGAAACAAACCCTGACCCTAAAGTGGTTCAGTTCCTACAAGGAATCGCAGATGGCCCGGTGCCATTTCGCTATCCTGCGGGTGATCTTGAACAGGAGCTATTCCAATGATGACGACGTTGAAGACGTTTATCAACGCTACGGGTCGGCGTGCTATTTCTGTGTGTGAGGCGTTTGGTCGTGCAAGCTTTATGCTCTTCGGTGCGCTTGTCACTCGCCCTCAACCGATTAAAAATTTCCCATTATTGGTTAAGCAACTCCACAGTGTCGGCGTTCAGTCTTTAGCAATCATTATCGTGTCAGGGCTGTTCATTGGTATGGTCTTGAGCTTGCAAGGTTATGTTGTCTTGGTGGATTACGGCGCCGAGGGCAGCTTGGGGCAAATGGTGGCATTATCGTTATTGCGTGAACTTGGTCCTGTGGTGACGGCTTTGTTGTTTGCCGGACGAGCGGGCTCGGCATTAACCGCAGAAATAGGTTTAATGAAAGCGACTGAGCAGCTCTCAAGCCTTGAAATGATGGCGGTTGATCCTTTAAAACGTATTATTGCTCCAAGGTTTTGGGCTGGGATCATCTCTATGCCGCTTCTGGCAATGATTTTTATTGCCGTGGGGATCTGGGGGGGGCAGATTGTTGGGGTAGACTGGAAGGGCATCGATCACGGAAGCTTTTGGTCGGCAATGCAATCGTCTGTTGAACTGGGTAAAGATATCGGTAACAGCGTCATCAAATGTATGGTGTTTGCTTTTACTATTACGTGGATTGCTTTGTTTAATGGCTATGATTCAGTTCCTACCTCAGAAGGAATTAGCCAAGCCACGACACGCACTGTTGTGCATTCGTCTCTAGCCGTATTAGGGCTAGACTTTATACTGACCGCATTGATGTTTGGGAATTAATCATGCAACAAAATAAAAAAATGGAATTCTGGGTTGGCAGTTTTGTATTGGTCGGAATTTGCGCCATCTTGATAATGATCTTTCAAGTTGCTGACGTTAAAGGTCTGGGTTCAAACGATACTTACTCTCTAAATGCAGAGTTTGACAATATCGGCAGCCTAAAGGTCAGATCTCCAGTCAAGGTTGGTGGTGTTGTGATTGGACGAGTCACCAGCATTGGTTTAAACCCAAACAGCTTATTGCCAGTCGTGTCCATGGATATTAACAGTGATTATCAGCAGTTTTCGGAAACCTCAAGCTTACAAATATTGACCTCTGGCCTTATCGGTGAGCAATACATCAGCCTCGTGCCTGGTTTTGTTTTTGATGACGAAGAAATGTTAGTCGACGGAGATTATGTCGAAGACACCAAATCTGCATTGGTACTTGAGAATTTGATAGGCCAAGTACTCTACAGTCTCGGTGGCTCTGACGAAAATGAATCGGGGGAGTAGTGCGATGTTACAGTCTCAATTAAGACGGATTCATTCTTTGAAAGCATCCATTTTAACTATTGTGTGGGGGCTTATAGGCAGTCTTTTAGTCTCTTCCTCAGTGCAGGCTGAGGTACTGGATAAGACCCAGCCGTATCAAATGATGAAGCGAGTGTCTGAACAGGCCTTTGAGCGACTTAAATTAGAACAAGACATTGTTCAGAAAAACCCAGAGCATCTCAAGGTGATCGTTGAAGAAGAATTAATGCCTTATGTTAACGACCGATATGCTGCGTTGAAGTTACTTGGACAAAATGTGAAAGGTGCGAATCGCAGCGATGTTGGTGTATTCATGCAGGCGTTTCGTCAGTATATGGTGACCTCTTATGCACAAGTATTAACACAATATACCGATCAGACGATAGAGTTAGGACCAGAGCCCTATCTTGAAGAGAATAAACGAATAACATCCATCAAAGTCGATATTCTCGATCCGCCAAGGCCAAATATTCATCTTGAGTTTAAGTTACGTAAAGACAAGAAAACAGGCGAGTGGTTAGCGTTTGATATTATTGCGGAAGGGATCAGTTTGCTCTCTAGTAAGCAGTCTGAATGGAGTGGTAAAATTCGCCAGGAAGGCATTCTAGCGGTGGCTAAAGAGTTAGAATCGCTGGCAGCTCAACCTATTCAATTCGAGAGAGTTCAGTGATGAGTCACCCTCAATGGCAACAATCAAGTTTTGATAGTGTGAGTTTACTTGGCATTATTGATAGAGACACGGTTCCGTCACTTTGGGGTTATGCTCAACGTTGGAAAACGAGCGAAAAAGAGGTGCAACTTTCGCTGAAAAACGTCGAAAGAATCGATTCTGCGGGAATGGTGATGTTAATTCACTTAATAGAGCATGCAAAAAAACAAAACTGTCATATAATGCTCAGCTTCGTGCCAGAACAGCTGAGCACTTTGTTCAAGTTAAGCCATATAGAATCAGTCTTAACGGACCACATAAACATTAAGCAGAGGTGAATTGTGGATAACGCAAAAGTACAACAGATATTAGAGCAGGCTTTGAGCCTTCAAGAAGTGCACGTAAAAGGCGAAGGAAGCCATTACGAAGTCGTTGCTGTTGATGCTTGTTTTGATGGGATGAGTCGCGTTAAAAAACAACAATTGATTTATGCACCTCTGATGGAATTCATTCAAAGAAACGACATCCATGCAGTATCAATAAAAGCGTTCACGCCTGATGAATGGGCGCGCGATAAAAAACTGATGTCGTTGTAAGGTTATTTAATGGAAAAGTTTCGAGTCATTGGATCGGACAAACCGCTATGCGGTGAAGTGACGATCTCTGGTGCTAAAAATGCAGCACTTCCAATTCTATTTGCATCTATCCTGGCGGAAGAACCCGTTGAAGTTAGCAATGTCCCTCGCTTGCGTGATATTGATACGACCATGGAGCTACTAAAACGTTTAGGCGCAAAAGTATCACGTAATGGTTCAGTGCATGTTGACCCGAGTAAGATTGATGAATATTGCGCCCCTTACGATTTAGTGAAAACCATGCGTGCTTCAATTTGGGCGTTAGGGCCACTTGTCGCTCGATTTGGTTATGGTCAAGTGTCCCTTCCTGGTGGCTGTGCGATTGGTGCTCGTCCTGTGGATCTGCATATTCACGGATTAGAGCAGCTTGGCGCGACCATTACGCTTGAAGATGGCTATGTTAAAGCATCGGTCGATGGGCGCCTGAAAGGGGCT
>NZ_JBNGCJ010000393.1:0-14203 GCF_049974785.1 Vibrio genomosp. F10 str. 9ZD137 | reverse complement strand
CGCTCTTCCGATCTCCATTTTGCTTAGATTTTGCGCTTTGACATTGATGGTTTGAGAAGTTTCAAGGGTGACTTTAACCAAGTCATCTATGGAATCCGTAATTGGGCGAAACCCAGCGGCGCTTTCTCCAGCCCTTAATGCTAAGGCTCTGGCATTGCTGGCGACTAATAGCAATCGTTTTGCGATCAGCATGCCTCGATTCAGCTCAGCGGCAACTTCCGCTGCAATTACAAATACAGGTTTACTAGCCATAGATATTGTCAATATTCATTAACTTATAATGATTAACTATAGACCAGATATTTAAAGTGCAAGAGCTCATCGCTAGATAATAGCGTCGATTAGGCCAACGTAATCTGAATCCGAAGGGTGCTTGCCAATGCAAGTACCCCTCTATTACTGTCATTTCCATCTTATCTAAAGCTTTTGAGTACGCTACGCTCTAAAGCACTCGAAGCTTTAATGTTTGGAAAGCGCGAATACGTTAATGACCCACAAACGCGACCACCACTTTATCGCTCTCTAATTGACGAGAGAACACATACGCGTTGTCTTGTTGAATTTCCATGTGTGTTCCTGCGCCTATCGCTGGGTGGCGTTGGCGAAATTGTCCAAGCGTCTGCCAATGCGTTAGCAATGATTGTCTTTTAGCATCCAACGTCCAAACCATGTCTGATCGGGTTCCTTGGTGGAAATCATCCGCATAGGGCCCAATGTTCCTGGCGACTTCATCCCCGTAGTAAACTTGGACTGCACCAGGGCTTAACAGTAATGCGTTGGCGGCATTGCGTTGGATATCAAACGACTTAAAGCGACTAAAAAACAGTTCGGTATCGTGAGACGACATATAACTCACAGGAAGAAAATCGTCCGATTGTTGCATTTTCTCTGTGTAGTCTTGGTAAGTCTCTGCCATTTGGCTGAAGCACACGGCGCCTTTATCTAGCTTCTTCTGCATATCAAAGTTGATGAGTGCGTCAAAGCCATCATCAAAATAGGGCGTTCGATAGGCTGAATGGCCCCACACTTCGCCCATCATCCAAAATGGCTGACCCTTAGTATTGTTTTCACTTCTCCAACGTTCCAAGTTTTCACTCGCTTGGTGCTTGAGCCGTTTCCATACATCACTTTCAACATGTTTTACGGTATCCACCCGAAAACCATCGATGCCGAATCGTTTCACCCAGTCCGTCTGCCATTCAATTAAGTAGTCACTGACCGTGTATTGGTCTCGGTGCTCGACGCGAGTTCCAGGGTTTTTCATTAACCAAGAGGGTGGAGTGACAAACTCATCGGACTCAGTCAGAAAGTCGGGTAACCCGGCTAACGTCATCGTGATATCACTAGAGCCGGGCTTTGGGTAATTGGGAAGGCCTGCTCTGACCCAATTTCCTCCCCACCAATGGCTCCACTGATCGCTCTTATAATCAATGCCCTGATGAAAATCATGCCAATTTTGGTTCGGTTGTGGTGTCCACTGGCTAACGGGGGTTGGTATGATGTTGGGATCGATGACGTCGATGTCATCGAATTGCAGGTCGGCTAAAGTCGCGTAACCTGAGTGATTGATGACCGCATCAAGAAGCACTTTCATTCCGCGCTGGTGTGCACCATCGACTAAGGCTTTTAAGTCCTCATCTTGGCCAAAGTTCTCATCAATTTTTGTGAAATCTCGAGTCCAATAGCCATGGTAGGCATAGAAAGGGAAACTACCACTGTCGCCACCACCGACAAAGCCGTGCACTTGTTCAACGATAGGAGAGAGCCAAATGGCATCGGTTCCTAGGCTCTGAATGTAATCTAGCTTATTGATGACACCTTTAAGGTCTCCTCCATGAAAAGTCCCAACTTCGTCGCGTCCATCTTTTCTTCGGCCGTAGCTTTGATCGTTGTCACGGTCACCATTGTTAAAGCGGTCAACCATAACAAAGTAAATATTGGCGTTTTTGTAGGTAAAGGGCTGTTGTTTGATTTCAAGATCTTGAATTTCAGGAGTATAGGGTTCGAGCAACATTAAACCGCCGCTTTTAGGTGAAACGGTTAAGGTCACTTGCTGATCTTGAACGGTGACCTGCTGCTGGCTAAACACCTCTCTCAGCAGGGTTCCTTCAGGGAAAGTGTCGGCCAACTGAATGGTATGGTGAGTAACGGTGTTTTGTTCACATTGAAGCTTGGGCAGAGGGCGCTTAAACGCGGGTTGGCTACTGGCTTTGGCTTGGCGATTGAAGAGTAATGTGTGCTTGTCGGCATCGAAGTGAAACGCATAATCGCCAGTAAAACGAATTTTTAGGGGAAGAATAAGCGGCTCAGAGCAGGATAGTTGAATAGGATGGCTGAACTTCACTTTTTGTTGCTGATTAGCCTGGCAATCCCCTTCAATTCCGGAAATTTTTAGGGTGTAGCTATCTTTGGCAAGGGAAACCACTAAAGGCGTGTCACTGTTTAATGGGAAATCACGGCTCGTTGTCGTTGTTGCTATGGTTAAGTTCGGGCTGGCCATGCTTGCCGATGCTATAAGAGACAAAAGCAACCCTATAGGGATCTTTTTCACGTTCAATCCTTAAATATGTGATGAGATAGGTGATGGAAAATTAATCATAAGTCGCATGGGGTAGAGTGACATCATTCTTGTCTTCTACGCCCTAAAGTCTGCTTCGTTTCACAAAAATGCCTTTGGGGGGCGCAGAGATTTGGAGTCAAATAGGTGGATTTGAGTCGCGAACTTGTGTGCTATTTTATCGATAACTGTTCTCACGCACATTAGGTGATTTGGCCCACAAATGAGTCGTAGATTATTAAATCGAATATTGGTTGTGGTATGCCTGGTTATGGCTCCAAGCTATGCTAGCGCGGAGGCATCAACGTTTCTGCGTCCTTTTTTGTCTCAGGAAGCCCCTTTGTCGCTGAGTCAGTTAAGGGAGAATACTGATCTGTATGACTGTGGGTTAGAACAAGACGATCAAGAATTTTGCAGCGATGAGATTAGATACTATAAAACTCGCGTCGTTGTGGCGTTGTTGGTTGGTTCCGATACGCGTGTAACGAAGGCAAAACTTAGCGCTGATTTCAGCCCGATTCATTATACGGATTTGCAATTGAATTTGCGTAAAGATGGCTTCCACATAGTGGAAGTGCGCAAAGCAGGTCGCCGTTTTTTGGTGGCAGAAGAAATACGTCTTGCTGATCGTCAAGCCGCGGATAGGGCGCTGATTGAGTTTATGAATCAAGGAGCGATTGACGATCCCATTGAAGTGCGTTGGCAGTTAGCACATAAAACGCACACAAAAAATAAAGAGGTTGAAGCGGTATTTCGAAGCCATAACGAGAACATAGAGGTCACTTTCTACGTTTCAAAAGATTCTGACGCGGCTGAAACTCAAGAATGAAAGCGTCTTAGTTGTCGTTAAGTCAGCCGTTTCCTCAGTGCTTATTGATAACATCTGCTGAGAAACGTTTACAACTTTAATGGATAAACGTGCCATACGGCTCAAAACGAGTACCTCTTAAAGAAATAGATTTCATAGAGATTGAGCTAACGCTTATTCGCGCATACTCTGATCTCAGTTAATTATAGGAGAACTGTTCATGGTGGCTAACGTAAACACGCCCGCTAAAGTAACAATGGCACAGCAAGGCCCAGAGCTTTCAGAGCTAGTACAAGGCTATTGGCGTATGGCTGAATGGGGGATGACTCCACAAGAAAGACTGACATTTTTGAAGCAGCATATAGAACTTGGTGTGACTACCGTGGATCATGCTGATATCTACGGTGGCTATGAATGTGAGACACTGTTTGGTCAAGGTTTAGCTCTTGATCAATCGGTGAGAGATGAGATTCAAATCGTCACTAAGTGCGATATCAACTTATGCACTTCTCATCATCCAGATCGCAAAATTAACCACTACGACACCAGTGCGACTCATATTCATCAGTCAGTAAATAACTCACTGACACGTTTAGGTGTTGAAAATGTGGATGTGTTACTGATCCACCGCCCAGACGTATTAATGGACGCAGACGAAGTCGCTGAAGCGTTTACCGAGCTTCATAAAGTGGGCAAAGTAAAACACTTTGGTGTGTCTAACTTCTCACCGGCTCAGTTTGAACTGTTGCAGTCGAGATTGGGTAAATCACTCGTTACGAATCAAGTGGAAATTAACCCTCTGAATTTTGAAGTGGCACACGACGGTACACTTGATCACCTACAAATGAAGCGTATTCGACCAATGGCATGGTCTTGTCTTGCTGGTGGAAGCTTATTCAACGGTACGACAGAGCAAGAAAAAAGAGTGATCAAAGAGCTTGAGGCATTACGCCTTGAAATCGGTGCAGAGAGCATTGATCAGGTCATTTATGCCTGGGTTCGTCGTTTACCATCGAATCCAATCGCTATTATTGGTTCGGGTAAGATCGAACGCGTGAAAGCGGCAGTATCGTCACTTGAGCTTGAGTTAACACGTGAGCAGTGGTATCGAGTTTGGGTTGCATCAAAAGGGCACGGTGTGCCATAGGCTCGTTAACCCTGACCTTTAGACTTTAACGTTAACAATCAGCGTTAACCATTATGAGAACCAGCCATTGTGCTGGTTTTTTTTATCAGTGAGATTCCACTTATCTCTACCATTTACCATTCGCGCTGATAATCCCCCATTCGTCGCAAAGCACGGCACGCTAACCAGGATCGATTTAATCTTTCACCATCAACGAGTGAAAGGGAAAACCGACATGAACATCAAAACTATCAGTAAACTATCAGCCATCGCACTTCTCATTGGCAGCCACTCAATCTTTGCAACCAATGCAATGGCAGCACCGAGCGAGGCACTGATATCTGAGTACAATATGGCTGCAGAAGGCGATGAGGACAAAGTAGAGATTGTCTATGAGCAGCTTAACCAACAGATCCAATCACAGGGTGCAGACGCTCTTAGCATGGTTTATTTGGGAAGTACTCAAACCTTAATGGGACGAGATGCTTTCATGCCTTGGAACAAAATGAAATATACAGAGCAGGGCTTGTCGACCATATCTAAAGGACTCGCTTTGCTCGATAGCCTACCTGTCGATGCTCAAGAGTATCGTCAAGGTTTACCAGAAGCGTTATTGGCCAAGGCGATAGCGGCCTCAACATTCACTTCTCTTCCAGACATGTTTAACCATTTTGATCGTGGTTATGACCTTTACCTTGAATTAATGGGGGATGATGACTTTGCCCATCAGAATTATGAAGCGACGTCTTGGATTTATATTTATGCCATTAAAGCTTCATTAAGAGCCGGTGATGTCAATCAAGCTACCGAGTGGTTATCCGATATGCAGAAACAAAATGCGGAGCACCCGATGACATTGCAAGCAGAAGCGCTTGTCAATAAAGCGGCCTAGGAGGCTACCGTGTTGAAATTTAACCAGATAAGTAAGCGGTATCGTTTAGGTCAGCAAAGTGTTCCGGCACTCGTCGAAGCCAGTGGTTTGATTGCTAAAGCGGAAATGGTGGCACTGTGTGGGCCGTCGGGGTCAGGCAAGAGTACATTGCTTAACATTCTTGGCATGTTAGATATGGATTACCAAGGCGAAGTGACGTTAGCCGGTGTCCCTTATCCAAAAGATCCTATGGCTGCGGCCAAGATACGCAGAAGCCAGCTAGGGTTTGTGTTCCAAAAATTTAATCTCGTCCCTGTGATGACTGCATGGGAAAATGTGGCTTATCCATTGATGCTAAATGGATTCTCTATCGCTGAACAAAAACAGCAAGCCATAGAAATGTTAGGTAAAGTGGGATTAGAGGAATTCGCTCTTCATCGCCCTGATAATTTGTCTGGTGGGCAACAGCAGCGAGTGGCTATCGCTCGTGCGCTGGTGCACAAGCCTGAAATCGTCATTGCAGATGAGCCGACGGCAAGCTTAGATAGCCATACCGCAAGCTTAGTCATCGATATTATGAAATCACTGGGTCAAGAAATGAGCACTACATTTATTGTGGCCACTCACGATCCTAGAATGGCATCACATTGTGACCGAACTATCGAGTTACTTGATGGTTGCATTAATCAGGAGGTGATCAAATGGGCAAGCTAATTCCTCATTCACTGCGTATTGCTTATCTTAATTTGCAACGTAATGGCCGCCGAAGCTTGTTGTCGGTCTTGATTGTTGCCATTGCTGTTTTTGCTTTGACAAGCGCAGGTGGGTTTGGCCTTTATACCTATGACTCGTTACAGGAATCAACCGCCAGAGACACTGGGCACTTAACTCTGAGTCAACCTGGCTTTTTTGAACAAGATGAGGAAATGCCTCTTGCTAATGGGTTGGCGAACACCGAGAGCATTGTGAAGCAATTACTGGCCAACCAAAACGTTCGAGGGGTGCAACCTAGGATTGAATTTACCGGACTGGTTTCTAATGGCACGAAATCAACAATCTTTGTCGGGACTGGTGTGAATGACCGTGAGTTTGATATGAAAGGGCCATTTTTAGACGTCAGGAAAGGCAAAACGTTATCAAACACGCAATCACCACGCTATGACGCGACTGAACCAGAAGTGATGCTGGCTGTTGATCTTGCTAAAAATTTGAATGTCACGACGAATGACTGGGTGACACTGCTCGCCACAACCAGTGATGGTGCTCTCAATGCGTTTGATTTTAAAGTCCGAGGCATCTACTCAACGGGGGTTCCTGAACTTGATAAAAGGCAGCTTTATCTGCATATCGAATCGGTTCAGAGTCTACTGGCCAGTCACAAAATCAGCACATTGTCGGTCTTTTTATACGGAACAGAACAAACAGCGCAAACTCAAGGTTGGGTTGAAGATCAGCTCAATGGTATGAATCTAGAACAAGCGGTCGAAGTGACGCCGTGGGAAAAAAGAGCGTTCTATTATAAGCGAGTGAAAGATCTTTATGATCGTATTTTTGGCATCATGGGAGCGGTAATGGCGTTGGTCGTTTTTGTTGCTCTGTTTAATACCATGACGATGTCAGTGACAGAACGCACCCGTGAGATTGGCACTTTATCCGCGTTGGGTACTTACCCAAATGAGATCGTTTCCGGATTTGTGCGAGAAGCGGGTTTACTCGCTATTCTGGGCGCATTAATGGGGGGAGCAATGACGTTAGCAACCAGTCTGATATTACTCGTCGCCGAAGTGCAGATGCCACCACCACCGGGACAAACCGATGGCTATCCATTGAACATCTATTTCTCTGCTGAGTTACTGGCGTATTGCGCAGCGGGCGTCGTGATCATTTGTGTGGGAGCGGCTTGGATATCAGCGCGTAAAGGCGTGAATAAACCGATTACAGAGGCTCTGGTGTATGTTTAATCTCAATAGAAATGTCCCATCATCATGGGTGAGGTTCGGCTCTTTTCCGAAAGCCGTTTTGCTACTAGCGCTGTCGAGCGTATCAGCGATGGCGCAAGAAACGAATACGGTTCAAGGTGAAAGTAAGATGGATGTTGAGGCGATGATCAAAGCGGCTGATGGATACCGAATGGGTGAAAGCTCAGCAAAAGCGGTTTCTCTAGTGTCATTGTATGAAAATCAAGTCCTTGATCAAACGCGTGAATACCATGTTTATAGCCGGCCAAACCGAGAGTCATTAGTGGTCTTTAAGTCTCAAGTAGAAGCGGGACAAAAAATGCTCATGCTGGGGGATAATTACTGGTTATTGATGCCCAAAAGTCGTCGCCCAATACGCATTACGCCGATGCAAAAGCTATTAGGTGAAGCCTCGGTTGGAGACATCTCGACCTTAACATGGAGTGAAGACTATCAAGGCCAATGGGTCAGCAACGAATCGATTTCCCAAGACTCTGGCGAGACGATTAAAACTAACCGATTATCATTAACGGCCACAACCACAGGTGCAAGTTACCAGAAAATTGATCTGTGGTTAGATGAGGGCAATCACTTTCCAATCAAAGCCGATTTGTATTTACGTTCAGGAAAGTTAGCAAAGCAAGCTTGGTTTGAATCCGGTCAGAGAGACGGACACCTACGAGTGATCTCGATGACGCTGCTCGACAGAATTCAACCCGCTAAAAAAACGGTTATTGAGTATAAAACCATTGAAGCGATGGAACTCGATGAAAAGTATTACAACCCCGCTTATCTGACTCGTAACAAGTCGGTTGATCTATAACGGTGATGGACATGATGACACAGGGAACGTCGCGGTGGTCTTACAAGCTAATGGTGCCACTCAGTTGGTTATTGTGCAGTGTTGCGATAATGGTGAGCACCCATGCGGTGAGTTCGGATCTTAGCCTAGACTGGGACTGGCAGCTAAGTCTTAACCAAACGGCGCATCGAGAAACCGTATTGCTGGGGCAACCCAAACGTTCAGACACGGGAACACTTGATGCACTCATCGATGTTCAGGCAAGCTGGAAAGACCTCACGGGTTTATTTGCATTAAAAGGCAATGCGCTATGGAGTAACGACGATACGCGTTCTCTTGATACAGATGTCATCGTACAAGAATTGTTTTGGCAGGGGAGTACTGAAGCATGGGAACAATCGGTTGATTTAACGTTGGGTAAAGTGAGATTAGACTGGGGAGTGGGTTATGGTTACCGACCTTTAGATATATTCAAACCTTATCGTAGAAACCCTATCGGTATCCAAGTTGAGGAAGGGGCTGGAACTGCGATGGCCTCGTATTTTGATATGAGTGGAGAATGGAGCCTAGTGTATACCGATTCTTCGTGGACGCAGCAGCAAGGCTCAGAATTAGAAAAACAGTCCCAACAGCAGGGTTTTGGCCTTCGTCGATACGCATTACTGGGTGACAGTGAATGGCAAGGTATCGCTTACTATGACGATGTTCGACACGGCTTGGTTGGCGGTTCATTTGTTACGGTTGTGGATCCGGCCTGGGCGCTTCACGTTTCTGCTGTCTATCAACGTCAGTACCTGGCTTATCAGCAAGGGGAGCCATTCCAAGCCGTGAGTCTGTCTACACAACATCATGGTTATCAGTCACTCATTGGCATGAACTGGGCAAGCAGTACTGGGCACAATATCATCATGGAGTATTGGTTTGATAGTCGAAGTTGGAGCCGCGATGAATGGCAGCAAGCTTTTGAACGAGGGACGGATCTTGCTTCAAATCCACACACGTTGCCATTGGCGTCCTCCTACGCTCAGGGATTCAATCATGCCAATCTTGTGCAGCACAATATGATGTTTCATTGGTCGTTGAATTCAGCGAGTTGGAGCCATTGGGCATGGAGCAACAATTGGTTGTGGCTGAATGACTTTGAGCCGACATTTGATGTCATTGTCTCACCGCAAGATGGCGGGTTGATCGCGACTCAGTGGCTGAACTACCAAATGTATGATTCAGGCTATACGTCATTCAATGTTGAGCTGGCCGCTCGATTTTTAGGGGGCAGTAGCGATTCGGTGTATGCAAACTTACCTGATAAGCATATGATTCTATTAAACCTGAAAGGAAAATTCTGAACATGAAACGATGTGCCTCATTGGTAAAAAACACAGAGAAAAGCATAGAAAATAGTGCGTTCAAGAGTCTGTTTCTTACCAGCCTTTTTTGCCTAGCGATTGCCATTCTTACGTTCTTTATTTGGTCGGGTCCGTTCATTGAGCATCTATTGATCAGTTTTGGCTATGGCTATAGCGCGGTATTCAGTGCGCTTATCATTTCTTATTTTCGTCCAGATCTTGGTATCCAATGGGTCAATGCGTTTTCGCTGACTCTGTCGATGATTCTGGGTACTTGCAATGCGGCATTTTTTCTAGAAGGGTATAGCAATTTTGACAGCCTGCCTGAACTCAAACCAGTCATTCTTCTTGGTTTTATCTTTACGGTGATATGCTTTTTCTATTTTTATATCTACGAACAAAAACTACTGACCCAGAAAGAGCTTGAAACGACCAAACGCAAACAAGCTGAACAAGAAAAAGCGCTGGTCATGAGTCAGTTAAAACAACTTCAAAGCCAAATTGAACCACATTTTTTATTCAACACATTAGCCAATATTAATGCCTTGATTGATTCTCAGCCGAAAGATGCACGACGGATGCTTGAAAAGCTCACGGATTTGTTGCGAGGCACGCTAAAAAGTAACCGCCAGTCGAACACATCACTGGTTGGTGAACTTGAACTCGTGGATGCCTATTTAAGCATTCAGAAGATTCGGTTAGGTGATCGACTGACTTATCATATCGATAACCAGCTAACTAACGATGTTGTTTTTCCACCGTTACTCATTCAACCTTTGGTCGAGAATGCGATCCAGCATGGTATAGAGCCGAAAGCTGCTGGTGGTTCAGTGACGGTTTTAGTGGTAAAAGAACAGAGTATGGTGAGTATATCGGTCATCGACAATGGTATTGGATTGATGTTGGAATCTAAGAACGCGGGACATGGTATAGGCCTAGAAAACATTCGACAACGTATGAAAGTCCTTTTTTCTGATGAGGCGAATTTTGCAATTGTTGAAAATAAGCAAGGTGGCGTCACCGCCAAGCTTCAGATTAAATTGACAGACTTGGAATCATTACAGAGGTAACAAGATGACGCGCAGTATGCCAGTAACCGCCATTATCGCGGATGATGAACCGTTACTGAGGCACCATTTTAGTAAAGCGTTGGCAGAACATTGGCCGGAGTTAGATATCGTTGCATTGGCTGAAAATGGCGAACAAGCCTTAGAGCAGATCGAGAAACACCAACCTGATATTGTCTTTTTAGATATAAATATGCCGCTTCAAGATGGTATGAGCGTAGCTAAAACTCTTGCGACTCGGCAAAGTAAAACCAAAGTGGTCTTTATTACGGCTTACGATGAGTTTGCCGTACAGGCCTTTGAGATGAGTGCTGTGGATTATCTGCTTAAACCTGTGTCGGATATGCGACTAGCGCAATGTGTTGATAAGTTAAAAATACAGATGCAAGGTCAAGATTCGCCTGAAGTGTCAGATGTTTCATCGCTCATCGACCAAATCCAAAAGATGACACTTAAAGCCAAGCCAACCTATTTGACTTGGATAAAAGCCGCCAAAGGCGATGACATCCATTTAATATCGCTGAAAGATGTCTTGTATTTTAAAGCGGAAGATAAATACATTTCATTGTATAAGAAAGATGATAAAGGGTGTGTTGAGTACCTACTGCGCACATCCCTTAAGGAGCTTTTGCATCAACTCGACCCAGATATGTTTTGGCAGATCCATCGTTCGAGTGTCGTGAACGTATCCGCCATAGAAAAGGTAAAAAAAGACTTTTCTGGCAGAATGTTCGTGCATATTGGTGAGGCAAAACTCCCAGTGAGTCGAGCAATGCAACCGCAATTTACGAATTTGTGGTAACTCGTTTTTTTTTGCCAACGAAACGGTTTACCAACGAACGTTATGCCAAAGCACTTTTGTTAACAACCCTCGGGTTAAATTAACTTAAATTTGATGAATTCCTTAGGTTTCATAGGAGCGGAAAAGTAGTACCCCTGTATGTATCGGATACCGAGTTCACTCAGTTGCTCTATCTGCTCTCGGGTTTCTACGCCTTCCGCGATGACTTTCATATTGAGTTCATCACCCAGATTGATCATCGATATCAATACTGGTGTGATCGCCGTCTCTGACCGTAATCCATTCACAAATACTTTGTCGATTTTTAGTGCGTTAAATGGGTGCTGGCGAATGAAATTCAACCCTGAATATCCGGTCCCAAAATCATCAACGGCGACTTTGAATCCCAAATCGCTGAGTATACTGAGTGAGAAAGTCGCGTGATCCAATTCTCGGTTGGTGTAATCATTATTTTCGGTGATCTCAAGAAGTAGAATCGGAACAATATCGGGATGTCGTTTCGAATACTCGATTAAATAGTCAATGAAATCGGAATCAATAATCAGCTGACGACTAATGTTGAGGCTGATGTACTGCCCTTTGAGTTCTTTTTGGTGCGTATAGATGAAAGAAGTCACGGACTTGATGATTAACTTGGTGATTTGATCGATCACGCCCATACGTTCGGCCAATGGAATAAACATATCCGGTGGAATAATTCCTTGTGACCGATGATGCCAGCGTATTAGAGCTTCGCTTCCAGCGATTCGTTTCTCTACGATGTCCACAATCGGCTGAAGGTAGAGTTTTAGGTCGCCATCGTCAATGGCTTGCAACAAAGAATACTCTAGAGATTGCCTCGTTATTCTATAGTTACGTATAGCCAAATAAACCAGTGAAAGCATGGCTGCGATAAGCAGTGTCTGCCAGAAATGTTGACCGAAGTGGTAAAGGTAAGAAGCGTGATTGAGATGCAGAGTGATTGATAAAGGGTACAAGTGGGATGAAAAACTGAACAATCTAACGGCAGAATCAACGGACCCTTCACCACTTTGAATCGTCTGACTTAGTACCGTGATCGTATAACCAAATTCCTGTTCAGAGAGATCAGGGGAAACAAGACCTAAGAATTGATTAGGAGCTAATAACGCATTTGCGCCAGCACCACTGTCATTTTCGTCATGGGCAAAAATAAAGAAAGTTTGCAGTCGACTCTTAGAGATGGTCAAAGAAATGGTGATGTTGTTAGACGAGTCTTCTAATCGTTGTAGTATGGAAGAAGACAGGCGAATATTGGCTGCTCCTTCGTTACTGGTACAAAAAACCACCCCATCTTTATACAGGCCTATTTCTTTGAGCATGGTTGAATGGAAGACATGCCCTCGTATCGCCAGCACATCGTCACGCTCACAAGCAGAGGACACTTGATTTTTTAGTGACATTAGATTTTTTGCTGTTTCACCGATGTACTGTTCTAACAGATGAATCGATTGCTTTCCTTGTATTTTTGCGTGGTTGTTGGTGGTATAGAAATTAACAATAGCGGAAACGATGAACACACTGACGAATATGATACCAATAGGGATGGTAGCACGTATGTTCTTTCTAGCTAGGTGTAACAGCGAAGAGGGTGAGGCTTCAGTCTGCTTGTTATATTTCATGATAAGTAATGGCCAACATTTTGTTCTTATTTAACGGTATGTACTGATTTAACTATATGCACATTTGTTAAAAAGAGAATCCCATTTTACGTTATCTATAAAAATTAATACCTAACTCATTATTTTTAGACCTTTAGTTGATGGTTTTGTTTGTTATCTATACCGAATTTGATAATGATACCGAATTTGATAAAAAGCACCTTCGTTCATGTTCAGGCTAAAATGAAGGTGCTTTGTTTATCAATTAATTCATGCTCGACTCGAATAGAGAACTATTGCTTATCCTATGATCACTTGACCCAATACATAACCAAGACAACAGGCACTGATGACTCCGATTAAGCCGACTGACATAAATGAGTGGTTAAAGTACCATTTACCAATCTTAGTGGTACCAGAGCTGTCAAAATTGACGGTAGCGATATCAGAAGGATAATTTGGGATAAAGAAATAGCCATATACCGCTGGCATCAATCCTATCAGGAGTGCAGGATCTAAGCCGAGCCCTAACCCGACGGGTAACATCATTCGCGCGGTTGCCGCTTGAGAGTTAACCACCACAGACACTATGAACAGAGCTAATGCAAAGGTCCAAGGGTAGGCGGTCACCATATCTACGATGCCAGAACGAAATTGTGGCATCGCGTACTGGAAGTAAGTATCAGACATCCATGCAATACCAAAAATGGCAATCGCTGCCACCATCCCTGATTTAAATACCACGCCATTAGGCACATCTCTTGGATCCGTTTTTGTTGCGAGCAGAATGACACCACCAAAACAAAGCATCATCATTTGAATGATAACGGCCATGCTTATTGGTTTGCTTCCTGCCTCAATGGTTCTAATTTCAGGGATCATAGCAATGAGAACAATCAGCACAATCGAGCTGAGAAAGATTAAAACCGCGTTGCGAGATGATGAAGGCAGTTTCACATCCAGCGAGGTTGCGGTTGTGTTGAGAATACGTTCGCGCCACTCTGGATCTTTCATGCGAGCCTGATAATCAGGGTCATCTTGAAGCTCTTTACCGCGCTTAAGGCTATACAAGGACATCAAAAGCGTACCAAATAGAGTCGCAGGAACCGTCACCATAAGAATCGACAGCAGCGTTATCTCTTGCTGAATCTCAACCAACTGGGCCAGATAATACACAACAGCGGCTGAAATTGGTGAGGCAGTAATTGCAATTTGTGAGGCGACGGATGCAGCAGCCATCGGCCGTT
>NZ_JBNGCJ010000392.1:0-627 GCF_049974785.1 Vibrio genomosp. F10 str. 9ZD137 | reverse complement strand
ATTTCGAAGTGGCTGTGCATTTTTGCTTTTTAATAATCAATAAAGCATACAAATTGTGGGGTTATTACGTGCCGGAACGCCCTCAAAAGGTAAAAGTTATGGATACGCAACTGGATAGAGCTACTAAGTCATCGAGTCAACGCAAGTTGGGAAAAACCTATGTTGCTCGCGAAGGATTACCGCTATCAAACCTAATGGATGGGATCCGACAGGCGATAGCGCACCCTCGCTGGAAGCTTGCTTCTGCGCAAACAAATGTGTTTGCCATAGAACAACTCGAACCTCGCTTACTCCTTTCCGCTGATCCATTAGCAGCATTAGCGGCGACGGCTAATGATGTAACACTTCAGGTTGTGGAAAAAGCGTCTAATGAGCAGTTTATACAGCTTATTAACAATGAAGACAATGGCGTGGTATTAGCCGAACGTAAACTTGCTGATATCGCAAATAATAGTGTGATCACCATTGCCGGCACCAATGATGATGACAAATTGACGATAGACCAATCCTTCTTAGACCTAGGTGAGCGCCAATTCCTTGTCCAGTTTGATGGCGGTCAGGGCAGCGATACCGTAGCAACGGGCTCTAATGTGGGCACGAGTCACTGGCAGGTCAGTGGTGATAACT